>DAOVRZ010000195.1:0-3700 GCA_030627905.1 Halanaerobiales bacterium | reverse complement strand
TATAACTCTTCACTGATGACGTATCTCCTTTTTTGTTTACTAGCTAAAAGGATACCACAAAATCAGCTTGAAGAGTTATATTTTTTTATGAAATTTCCAAAGAACTTTTGACTGTCCAGTATGATTCAACTGCTTGCTTATGTAACCCATCATATGAAGATTTCATTGACTTTTGTAAATGTAACGGTTTCATTAGTGAGAGTAGACTAATGTATAGAATACTTGATAACTCAATTAATGAAGATTGGTTATCAGCACCGTTGAAAGTTTTTATAGAAGTTACATCTCAATGTAACATGACGTGCAAACACTGTTTAAACGATTCAAATAATGCAGGAAAAGAGACGGATATTTCTATTGATGAATGGATAATAATTCTAAATGAATTATCAAGAATAGGAGTTTTTGAAATCAAGTTTACTGGGGGAGAACCTTTCTATCGAGAAGATTTTATGTCTATTGTGAAAAAGGCAATCGAACTAGGGTTCGTGGTAACTATTGCAACAAACGGTAGTTTAATTACAAAAAGTATAGCTAAAGACCTAAGTAAAATGCCACTTAAGGCAGTACGTATAAGCTTAGACGGACCCGAAGAGATAAATGATTATATTAGAGGAGCAGGTTCCTTCAAAAAAGCTCTACATGGTTTTCATCTTTTAAAAGCTAATAATGTAAATACTGGATTCAGTATGACTCTCAATAGTTACAATTATTCTTACATAGAGGAAACGTTACAGATCGCTTTGAAAAACGGTACAAGTCTATTTAATATTGGAACCATTAAGCCTTCTGGACGTTCTCTTAAGAATAAAGATTTGTTGGAGGATTCAAAAAAAATAATTCAAACAATATCAAATCTTGATCTTACTCCATATAAAGACATGAAAATTAATTTACCGTTTATCCCAAAAGAAGGTATGATACTAAATGATGAACCATTTTTTATTGACAGATTTGGTTGTATAGCGGGGCAATCATCATGTAACATTGATTCTACTGGAAAAGTTTCTCCCTGTGGAATTTTGGGGGCATATGATAAAGTGTTCATAGGCGGTAAATTACCAGAAGATTGTTTTTTGGATATTTGGAACAATTCCTCTCCTTTTAAGGTACTTCGAACCTTAACAGGTAATGAACAATGTAATAGTTGTAAATATTTTTGCAAACTGTGTAATGGTGGGTGTAGAGCACGTGCTCTAATCATGTCTGGAGATCTTAATTCGCAGGATATATTTTGCCCTTTATACTAAATTCAGATATTAAGGTAGGTGCAAAGTAATGAAATATTTCGGATTATTAAAAGTAAATAGCAATCTTAGAAACTTATGGTTTGCACAACTTATTTCTAGATTAGGCGATAATATTCATATGATAGCTATGATTTATTACGTCTATAGTTTAACAGGATCAGCATTCAATGTCGGCAAGGTTTTAATATTTTTTACAATTCCCACTTTATTAACACCATTTTTTGGTATTGTTATTGATAACTATAGCAAAAAACACATAATGATTATTAGTGATCTAGTTCGTGCTCTATTAGTATTAGTAATCCCTTTTACAAAATCAATGACTGTTATATATATTATTACATTTTTTCTTCAATTAGTTAACCAATTCTTCTCTCCTAGCAGACGATCTTTGCTACCTGAAATAGTTTCTGATTCCGAGTTACTTAAATCAAACTCTTTATTAGAATCGACTAAAATGTTTATGAAGATAATTGGACCTTCTATTGCAGGTGTGATAATTGCTCTAAGTGGTTCACAAATCGCATTCTTTTTAAATAGTATTAGTTTTTTCTTATCGGTAATAATTCTATCAAGAATCAGCAATTCAAATACTGCCAACAATAAGCCATTTGTTAAAGTTGCCTCGAATTTTTCTAAAGAACTCATCGAAGGTATCAGAGCTTTTAGTAGTAATAGGACTATTTGGATGATTACACTACTCTCTGCTTTTGTTTCTATTAGTGTTGGAGCAAATAATGCCTTAGTTGTTGTATTTGTTGAAAAATTCTTAGGACTAGGTTCACAAGAATATGGCTTATTAGTTACTTTCCTTGGTGTTGGAATGTTTGTTGGTTCTATTTATATAGGGAATCGAAAAGAACTGAATAAACTCTCTTTATCTTTAGCTTTATTGATAACTGGAATATCTTTTTTAGCATTCGCAAATATTAAGAATTTCCCAATAGCTTTGATATTAAGATTACTAATAGGAATAGGTATGGGAATTTTTACTGTGATAAGTGCAACATTAATGCAAAAAGCTACTACAAAAGATACTCGTGGTAGAATATTTACAATTAACTCAACTTTATCCAATGGTAGTATGATGATTTCCATGACAATATTTAGTTTTCTCGCTGACAAAATGTCTATATCTCATGTTCTTTCACTTGCATCTGTTTGGTATTTCATAGCTTTTGTAATAAGTATCTTCTTTACTTCAAATCTATATTCCAGTTCAAAAACGGAGGCTTCTATATGAGAGATTTCTTTTATTTGTCAACAATATGTTATTTAACTATAGAACAACAAGTACTCATGTTAAGTTTTAGAGATAAATGGAACAACAGATCATGTGCCCCAGGTGGTAAAATGAATAAGGGTGAAACTCCAACAGAATGTATCATCAGAGAATTTTATGAGGAAACAGGACTTCTATTAGAATCTCCATATTTGAGAGGTAATGTACAATGGATAAATGAAGGTAAAAAGTCACAAGGTTTAATTTTTATATACCAATGTGATAACTATACTGGTAATCTTTTAGAGCAAACAGATGAAGGATTTCTTTCATGGATTCCCATTGCTAAAATTCCATCTTTGAATCTGTTTTCGATAAACCAACATTTTATAGATTTAGTCCTTCACACTTCAAACTTCTTTGAAGGTACTTTTTATATTGACCAAAATACGGATGTTATTAGTTTTGAATTAAAGGAATATTAGTTAAGACTCCCTCAATCTGAAAAAGTATTTTCTTTAAACCACTGAAAGCCAGCTCTTGAGTTAACATAAATTACATATTTCAGCCACACCAACACAAAAAACAGTATAAGAAAGTATTAAAGCCCTTCTAAAACGATTTTAGAGGGCTTTCTTATGTGGTCATTTTCTCTTCATGTACCTGTTTTTTCCATTGAGAAGTCTTGATGAAAAAAGATAAATACTTAAACAATTAAACTTACACCTACGCTATTTGGGAAGGTGTATTTTTATTATCCCCCAGCACCCTCTTAGAACGGCTCTGGTTGCACTCTCGTACTACCTTTTTAAAAACAAAATAGCTTATACAGGCGAATAGGTGCTTTTAAACTTATTGTAGTTAATATTGAAGTATATTTATTTTATATTAGTTTATGTATAATATTATTATTTTATAATAAAACTTAATAATTCCTATATTTATCCAATATACATCCTCCTGAACCTTATAGATCGGTAAGAAGCCTGTCTACAGTGCCATATTTAACTGTCCACCCTTAGGTATAAAAGAAACCTCCACTTCGCCTATATACTAGGTTTAAGTGGATTTA
The DNA here is from genome assembly GCA_030627905.1 of Halanaerobiales bacterium. Taxonomy (GTDB): domain Bacteria; phylum Bacillota; class Halanaerobiia; order DY22613; family DY22613; genus JAGMES01. The sequence goes on along the minus strand of DAOVRZ010000195.1, from coordinate 156 downwards.
TGGAACTAGCTCGAAATTACACTAACAAGAAAAACATAATCTACCTCCCTACTCTTACATAGTCTCTCGGAATAAACCGAGTGTGTTTTTTCAACACTTTACAAAATTACTTTTGTTTTTATCCTCCCGCTTTTTGCAGGAGGTATTTTTTATTTA
>DAOVRZ010000111.1:0-18898 GCA_030627905.1 Halanaerobiales bacterium | reverse complement strand
GGTCTCTGCTTTTATACACCGCTGGAACAGCTGTAGAAGTAGCAGGATGGGTTGCAGATCTAGGGACTATTACTCTACTCTTTGGTTCGGTTCCGAGTGGTGGTAGCTCTTTGGCGTTAGCTCCTGTAACTGTGTCTATAAGTAGTACTGCTAAAGTTACTGGAGCTGCTATGATGGGAACTGCTTTATATATGATGAGACAAAACTCTGGTGGGAATAGTGAATCGAGTGGTGGGCAAAATTTAGAGGGAATAACACCTCCCAAAAACCGTAAAGGATTACGCAATGCGATGAAAAAATCAGGTGGCCCTCCTGAAGGTATGAAAAATCCTCAAGCTCATCATGGATTGCCTTGGAAATATAAAGATTGGTTTGCGAAAAGAAGTCTAAATGTAAATAATTCAGAATTTGGTGCATGGGTTCGAGGTGGAGGTAATGGTGGACATCAATCATGGTCAAGAGCTTATGATCAAGTATGGAAAAATTTTACTCGACAGAACAATAAAGCCACAGCAGATGATATTATTAATTTTTTTAATCAGATAAGAAAGAATTCTTTATGGGATGGTGGATTTTAAAAGAAGGAGGTTTATAAATGAGTCAATTATATGAAATGTCAAATGAAACGGATGATTCTAAGGGTTGGGTATATGCTACTAGAATTTATGCCAAATCTGAAGAAGTCATCGTTAATTGCAATGAATGTGGAGCTATTGGAAGACATCCGAAAAAAGAATTTGATGTAGATATAGAAGGGGGAACTAAATACTCAGATATATTATTATGTGGCGAATATCCTTTGTTAATTGTATCTGAAAAAGTTATAAAGGATTGGGAACAAGCAGGGTTTACAGGTTTTAAATACTACTCTGTGGGAATAAATAATGTTTCCTCAAAAAAATTAAAATTAATTATCCCACCAAAATATTATCATATAGTTATCCAAGGTAGGTGTGAATTAGATTTAGAAATGATGGAAGTGGAAATTCATAAAAAATGTTCTTCATGCGGAAGAGTGATTTTTAATAAGCCAACTTGGGAAATTGATAAGTTCTATATTAAAGAGTCATCATGGGATGGTTCAGATTTGTTTGTGAGTGATTTATTTCCTGCAAAAACTTTAGTAACGGAAAACGTAATAATGTCAGCTTGTAAAAACCGACATACTAACTTTCGTTTTGTGAAATTAAAGGATTCAATGAACCTTTTTAACGAAGCAATAGATTATTTAAATTTTTGCAGATAGAAGATGGAAAGATGTAATGATCACTCTTAACTAAAAAGTCATAATCTGAGCTAGTATATATTGATAATAACTTCTTGTTATAATTTAAAAATGGCAAGAGGTATTTTGTTTAAATTATAAATCACTGAATACATAAATGTTTATAGAATAAATAGAAGATTTTATTACGAATATAGATTAGCACTCTAATAGTAATGAAGCGGATGAGTGTAGAATTCAAGAGGCTATCTTAAAACCAAGCTATGATATGCCTACGGTTGGTTTCGTCATTTTGGCTAAATCTATAGCAATGGGAGCAAAGCGTTACTTCAGATTGAAAAAATGGAGAGGATTACTTCTCATTCTACAAATAAGTGAATAAAATTAGTCTAAGTACTATTTATCTAGATTTAAATGAACCAGAGCCAATTACATCTTCTGATGCGGGAATTTTAAAAGCAATTCGACAGGCCTTGCGAGTTATGGTTAATACTTTTTACGGGATGATTGTAAGTTTAGGTGTGTTCTTGCCTTATGTGGCTTTGTTCTTGGTCATTTATGGAATTTATCGGACTATTAAACGTAGAAGATAGATTAATAGGTGCATCTGGTGAAAAAATGGTCAGAATTAATATATATTTCCCGGGAAATGTCGCATATTAAAATATAGATACTCATTTAGTGGTGTTATGCGTATTTTTAAAAAATATTTTGTAAATGCCTCTTGCTTTTTTAAAACCCATATGCTATAATAATTGTTGTTAGGAATGCGGACGTAGCTCAGCTGGTAGAGCATTAGCTTCCCAAGCTAAGGGTCGCGAGTTCGAATCTCGTCGTCCGCTCCATTGAAAAAAATCCCTCTTTAGGAGGGCTATTTTTTTGGTAAAAAACCGTTTATTCATTGAATAAGCGGTTTTTTTTATTTTTTGTTAACCAAACTACTTATACTTACATATACTGATTGTAGTTATGGATGGATGCGTAGATAATTTAGTAGGAGTGATGGTGTGATGAAAATCGGGATCGATGGAAGGGCTGCCAGTTGGTACCGAGGAACAGGAATTGGTACATATACCTATCAATTATTAAAAAATTTAGAGGAAATTGATGCCTCGAATGAGTATCACCTTTTTTGGCCTGAAGATGATTATGATTTTCTAAAAAGAGGGCCAATGCTTAAGATTGAAGAGATAGGTCGGAAAAAAGATTTGTTCTGGGAAGAAGTCCATATTCCAGCTCGGTTATCTGAAGAGGGAATAGAGATCTATCATATTCCGCAAAATGGAATCGGCATGCCTCGTCGAAAGGAATGCAAATATGTGGTGACACTTCATGATTTGATACCATATACTATGCCAGAAACAGTTGGAAAAGGCTATTTGAGAATTTTCTTGAATCAGATACCTAAAATTATTGAAGAAGCAGATTTGATTATTACAGTTTCTCAACATTCTAAAAATGATATTATCAGATATTTTAATATACCACCTGAGAAGATCGTGGTAACACATCTGGCTCCAGAAAATTTCTATCGCCCCCTACCCACTAAACAAGTTAATACGTTTTTACAAAAGTATAAGTTACAACCTAATTATATTCTCTATGTAGGAGGATTTAGCGAACGGAAAAATGTTAGGGCGATTATAAGAGCCTTCAAGATGATTAAGGATCAATTTCCAGAGTCATATCGTTTGGTTCTTGCTGGAAATCCGAAACGTGCTTATGATAAATTGATGAAAGAGATCCGATTAGCTGGAATAGAAGATAGGGTTGATTTACCAGGATTTATCTCAGTTCAGGAAATGGCTTATCTTTATAATGGAGCGAAGCTTTTCGTATATCCTTCCTATTATGAGGGATTTGGTTTACCTCCTTTAGAAGCGATGGCGTGTGGAATTCCAGTGATCACTTCAAATGTAACCTCTATTCCTGAAGTGGTAGAAGATGGGGCAGAGATGGTAGCTCCGGATGATGAAGTGGGGTTAGCCGAAAAAATGTATCGAATTCTTTCAGATGAAGAGGTTTTATCTAAATTACGTGACAGAGGAATGAAGCGGGTTGCACAATTCGACTGGCGAAAAACAGCTGCCCAGACATTGCAAGCTTATTATAAACTTTCTCAGCTTAAACCTGCTGAAGAGCCGCGCAAACATGAAAAGGATTGGGAGTGAGATTTATGGCATCTGCGGTTATTATGGCTGGTGGATTAGGAACTAGGTTTTGGCCAAAAAGTCGAATTCATAATCCAAAACAATTTTTAAAAATATTCGAAGATATTACCATGATTCAATCCACTGTAAAGAGAGTTTCTAAAATTTTCTCAGCTTCACACATCTATATTGTCACTAATTCAGAATTTGCTCCCCGGCTCTATGCTGAAATACCAGAAATTCCTAAGGAAAACGTCTTGATAGAGCCATTTCGGCGAGATACGGCTGCATGTGTAGGGCTTGCAGCGACAAAAATTAGTTTAGACAATCCTGATGAAGTAATGGTAGTTTTGCCATCAGATCATTACATTGGTGATGAGATAGAGTTTCTCAAAATATTGGAAATTGCGATTGATCTTGCTCAGAAAAAAAATTGTTTGACTACATTGGGAATTAAGCCGACACGTCCTGAGACGGGGTATGGTTACATTCGAATTGGAGAGAGGGTGGATTCTGCTTTAGATGAACCGATCTATCCAGTCAAAGAATTTACCGAGAAACCGGATTTGAAGCTGGCCCAGGAGTTTTATACTCGAAATGATTATTTTTGGAATAGTGGAATCTTCATTTGGAAGGCAAATGTGATTTTAGAACATATTTCATCTTTTTTACCTCATTTGTATAAGGGATTGATGGAGATTAAAAAAGCTATGGGAACTAAGAGAGAAGAAGAGGTTCTAATAGATGAATATAGTACGTTTATACCCATCTCTATTGATTATGGGATTATGGAAAAGACTTCAGAAGTATATGTGGTTTTAGCGTCATTTGTCTGGGATGATGTAGGTAATTGGGCTGCTCTTGAGCGAATTATGAAAAGAGATAAAGATGGCAATATTACAATGGGTTTTCATCTAGGGTATGATACAAAAAATTGTATCATAAGTAATAATAACAAATTCATCACTACTTTGGGTGTTGATAATCTAATTATTATTGAGACAGAAGATGTAATTTTGATTTGTAATAAAAATCGAGCACAGGAAGTTAAAGATTTACGAGAATTGATTAAATCCAAGAGTTTAGATAAGTTTCTATAGTTATACGAAGGGAAAAGTATTTTCGGAGTAATACAATAGTTTTAGATAGGGGATGGAGATGAGTGAAGTATAAGCATAAGTGCAATAGCACAAAGGAACTTTTGGAAAAATTGGATGAAGTGGTGAAACAGATTCGGGATCATCATACGATCTTAGTTGATTGGGAAGAAGTAGAGATCCCAGAGGAGACTACATTAAAAGTTAGATTTAGTGAGGAGGATTCTTCACGTCATCTTAAATTTAGAATAGAATGGGCAGTAGCTGATCCTACAAAAGATGGAAAGCTTTCGGGTCAATTATGACCCGAAAGCTTTAACAACAATTTTGGAAGGCATAAAATCCTTCCGAAAGTTGTTAAACTTAAGAAATAATAACGTAGTTGTTATTTTGACTTTAACACATCGACTATAATTGTAATTTGTTTATCCAGGTGGGATGTTAACTCCCATAGGTGTAGCAATCTGATTTGTTATTGGATCAATATAACAAAGCCAGTAACCTAGTGCACCAATCTCTTTTTCAAATCCGTAGTAAGGTTGCCAGTTAAGATAACCACTTTTCCCTTGATTAGGTTGCTCTGAACGAAGGAGGCGCCCTGGAATTCCATGAACTAAATATTCAATATTTCCACTTTGATTAACTTTTAATCCTAGAATTTGGGGTAGACCATATTTATTATGTGATGTTGAAGGTTGACTAGGAGATTGCAGATAGTAATTTGTGGGCATAGGCCTACAGTAAGGGCAAAAATTGCAGGTGTTCATTTTCTGTGAATGGTTCGGATTATCTTGAGTTTTTTTCATTTTCCACCATTTATGATCTGGCAGTTGTGGACTAAATGGTTGAAAACTTTCTAAATGTTTAGTCTCCATATTACTTAAATATCCGAGCATGAGAATTTGTTCTGGAGATGAAGAGGAAGAAGAATTAATATCAGCTGTAACAATGATTTCAGAAAATTCATCTTGCCTTTTAATCGGGATATCGTAGAGTAAGTATAATTGATCTCCTGATGTGGTAAAGGTTCCAAGTAGAATGACTTGACCGGAAGTGGGATTGAATACCCAGCCTTTATAACAAGTACATTTTTTATTTTCTTTGGAAAATTGGTTTGGTTTAGGAAAATTAAAAAGATTGATAGAGAGATAATTCTGGTCTTTAGAGGTACTTGTGTGTATTGTAGCCGTACCAACAGCTCTAGAACAGAATTTTTTCATGAATTGGGTAGGGAAAAGGGCAATTTTTATAACTTTTTTCATTTTTTAATCTCCTTTCATGAAATTTTTTCTATGTTTTATCATATGAATAATATATGAGTACAATGACTCACATAATGTATATTTAGATCATAAAGTAGTTTAGACCCTGAAATGGGTTAATATTTAGGAAAGGATGATGAGGATGGCAGATAGGACATGGAATATGCTCAAACTTGTTCCAAGTATTTCAGCCAGTCGAAAAAATTCGATGATTACTGGTCTTGCACGCATAGATGATTATACAAAAGAACTTGTTTTATCATTGTATCATTTGCCAGACCCAAAAGAATTTTTGAATGTTAAGAATGGTACATATTATGCGTGGATTTATGATGGGGAAAATAAAATTTGGCAAAAAATAGGCAGATTGCAGCAGAAGAATGGCCTTACTTTTAGCTTAAAAAAGAAAATGCCGTTAAAAGGAGACGGAATTTTTGTTACGGCAGAAGTGAAAGGTCATGAGCCCAAAGAACCAAGTGAGGTTATTGTTTCTAGTAATACTGAGCTTTTTTATCAGGATTTAATTTTCGTAAAAGAAGAAGAAGTTTCTTCGAAGAAGGAAGATCAGGTTGTGGATATAGAAGTTGAACCTGATATTTTAGTAGAATCAGTAGAAGAAGAACAAATAGAAGAACAGTTTGAGAAACAAGTTGAAGAAAGAGTGGAAGAAAGAGTGGAAGAACAAGTTGAAGAAAAGGTTATAATGGAAAAACCAGATATTTTGAAAATAGAGATCAAAGATGAATTGGATAAATTGGCACCAGAGAAAAGTTTGGAAGAAGAAATTATACCAAAACGAGAACAGGTAGAACCAAAAGAGAATTTGATTGATCTAGAGGGAGATATACCTGTTGATGAATTTGTTGGGGTTATTAAAGATCGTTTCGATATTTTGAATAAAGAGATTAATTTTAAGAAATATTGGGATGAATTCAAAGAATATATCTATGATTTATATGAAGAGATGGAACTTTATGAATTCTATGATGAGATAAAGGAAGATATTAAAGAACTGTTTGATCGGCTTGATCTAGAAAAAGTTTTGAATCATGTAAAAGATATAGCTTTAGAGTCAGTCGAAGATGTTCACATAAACGAATGGATCAAAAAAACTAAGTGTTTTATTAATGATTTAGAGATTGAAGAATGGTATTGCAAGATAAAGTCTTATATAGAAGCAATTCTTAAGGATATTGATCTTAATAAGTTCTGGGATAATACAAAATGTTGGATAGATGATCTTTTTACTAAAATGGATATTGATCAGATTATGATCTGGATCAAACTAAAAGTTCGTCAGATGCAAAAAATGAATGGTGAAGAATTAAGAATAGAGTTAAAAGGATTATTATCTGAAACTGCTGATCGAATACAGATGCCTGAATTAAAATTAGCTGTTTTGAAAGTTATTCTAAAAGATAAATTAAGTCGATTTGGCGATTTTTTTCAACAGATAAAAGAAAAAGCTGCTTTGGAAAGAGAAATTTCAGAGAAACCAGACTCAGAAACAAGTCAAAAAATAAATCCAACAAAATATCCAAAGTCTAATAATTATGTCAACTATACACAGAATCCGTATCCATATAAAGCGAGATCTTACTCTATTCCTTCAGAATTTATGTCTAATCAAAATTCTAAAAATATGTCGAAAAATATGTATTCACCTCATTGTTATTCTTGTGAGAATAGTCCCTATGCGTACAGAGCTATAGCTAACCAAACACAGCAATATTATCAACCAGAGATGATGGGGTATGGTTATTACCCACAGATGAATTATAATTATCCATGGATGTATCCTAGCTGCTATCAGAATTTCTTTCAGATTGGATATGATGCAATGGGAATTCCAAGATATTTATATGATGAGGAAGATGAAGGATATTATTTTATCACTCCAGAGGGGGAGATTATTAGAAAATCTTAAGCTTTGGTAAAGGAGGGATCAGTTATGGCCAGACGCAATACTTCGTTTCTAAAAAGGGTTTCTAGTATGGAGAGATTGAATCAACTTTTTGATCTTGAAATTCTTGATCTTCATCGCCACAGTCAATACTTAGCTATAGATACTCCCAGTGGAAAATTTCGACTGATTCCCACTGTGCGGGAAGAAGGATTTTTAATTTTTCTTTTATCTGTCCAACAGCATTTAAAGATAAATGGTTTTGAGAAATTTGCATCTATTTATCAGTCTAAAGAGGCTAACCCTTTTATAAAATATCGGAGCCAACTTCTTATATTAACTGATTATGTGGAAGGAGAAGAGTTTACTTTTACTCTAGAAAATATTCAAAAAGGGATGGAGATTTTAGCGGAATTTCATAATGCAGCCCGAGAATTAAATCCAATGCCAGGAAGTGAGTTTAAAGTATCCTGGGGAAAATGGCCAGATCAATGTTTTCAAGAAGTTAATGATATGGTAAAGTTAAAAACTTCTCGTAAAGATCGAAAGGTTAGGGATTTTGATGTAAAATTTGGAGAGCATATAGATTATTTGATTGAAAGAGGACTTTTAGCCTGGAGACGCTTTAACCATGAAAATTACCGAAAAATTTTGAAAAAAGAGATGGAAACAAGATCTTTTAGCTTACATAGTGTTAATGCAAACAAATTTAAATTAGTAGATGGTGAGATGATTATTACAGATATGGATCGGATTCGTTATGAAATTCAGGTCTATGATCTAGCGAATTTCCTCACTGAAATTTTACAAAATACAGATATGCCGATTTCTGAAGTAGCTGAGTATATAAAGTATTATACTGCTATTCGTCCACTAAGTTTTGAAGAGCGGGAGGCAATCATAGCCTTTTTGCTTTATCCTAAAGGATTATATAGACTAATTCGTCATCATTATTCTAAACGTACACTTAAGGATGAAGTTAAAAGGTTTAATGATCAAGTACAATTGATGGGTCGTGAGGAAGAGTTAATCGCTCACCTAGAAATGGAACAGGGTGAATTGAGGTGATCTGGAGATGATCGAAGAACGCAGGATAGTTTCAAATCTCTATCAAATGGCGACTACTCGGTATCCAATGACCTTTGAGTCAGCAACTCCAGCAAAGGAGGGGATGCTCCTCAAAGGAGAAGAAAAGGAATATTTTCTTTTAAAACGATTTAACGGGGAAAGTAAAGAATTAATCGCTTCTTTAGAGGCAGAGAATTATTTGCTAAAATCAGGTTTTCAGTGGACTTCACCAACAATACCGTTGATTAGTGGGAGTGGAAATTTAGAAAAAGCAGGTCAGTCTTATTACATGAAAGATTCTCAGCCTAGGGGAAAAAGCTTAGAATCAAGATGGCAATTTCAATTTGGATGTGAATTTTTAGCAAGTATTCACCAAGCAGGGGAAGGGTTTCAACCTCAAGAAAAAGCTGGTTGGGAGTGGCCAGATTGGATTCATCTTTTTGAAATGACTCGTGATTCTATTTATGAATTGCATACTTCAGTGATCCAAAGTTCAGAAAGTAGATTGACCAAATATTTTAACCAAACGGTCAGGGAAGCTTTAAGTGCAATCGAAGAAACAATTGCACATTTAAAATCTGTGGGATATTATGAACAACGTAAAGAGGGCATGAAAAAGGGATATATAAGTCTTAATCAGTTACCATCTCTTATTCCAGGTTTAGAATATGATATATTAGATTTAATGGTACCCGATTTACCAGCCTGTGGATTAGGAACAATCTTTGGTCAATTAAAAGATTGGAATTCCTCTCGAGTTATTAATGATGTTATTGACATGTTTGTCGCATACAATAAAGTTCGACGCTTGACGACGGATGAGGTAGATTTGTGTAAAGCTTTTTTGAAATTCCCTTGGAAATTTTGGTGGGTGACAGAAAAGTATTTTCTAAAAGAGGAAGAAAAAAACCACAAAAAGTATCGGAAAGAATTGAAATATTTATCAAAAGGTAATATTCGGGAAATTCGAGGATCGATTTTAGAGATATGATTCTGTTTTACAGTTGGATTTCAGACTTGATGGTTATACAGGAAAAAGGTTTTTTCATGGCTTTGATTGATTTATATTTTGCCTTTTTCCTGTTAGCCATAAAATAACTTGTTAAAGTCGATGTAATAACTACGTTATTACATCTTAAGTTTAACAACTTCAGAAGGAGTTATAAACTCCCACTGAAGTTTTAAGATTAGTCAAATACTTCCATACCACCTATAGAGGAGGGGAAATTCGCCTTCTGAAATGTTGTTAAATGTTTTCTTTAGAGTTGCGGGAAAAATATTTTTGTGGGGGTTGTTTTTTTGTATTCTCTGTACTATAATATGTAGTACAGAGAATACACTTAGGATAGATTGGGGGGTATTTGGGTGTTTATGGAAATTGAATTTGAATCTGAAGAACCGATATATTTGCAAATTTATAATCAAATTATTAAGGGGATTAGTAGAGGTGAATTAGAAGATGGAGAAGAGTTACCCTCAGTAAGACAATTGTCTTCAGACATTGGCGTAGATAAAAATACTGTAAATAAGGCGTATGGTCTATTAAAGCAGATGGGAATTATTACTACCCACCGTCGAAAGGGAGCAGTGATTGCAGGTAAGGAACGAAGAATTTTGACTGATTATATAAAGAAAAAGATAAAGAATGAGATGGATGTATTAATTGCGACAGGGCTTTGTTTCCAGGTTTCTAAAGAAGAGGTAATGAGTATGGTAAAATCTTTGATAGATAAATATTAAGACGGGAGCAAAAAAATGGAAGATATTATATTAGCAATAAATGCAATTATCTTTAGCGTGATTGCTTTCACACCTTATTATAGTAAAAGAGATATACTTTTTGGATATCGAGTAGGAATAGAATTGGGAAAACATAATGAAGCCAAAATATTAAGAAAAAGTTATGCTATTTTAAATTTAGTGATCATGGCTATAATAACGGTTTTGGTTTGGCTGACTCCTTTAAACGTGGAAGTAGGCACTTTTTTGCAAATTTTATTTGTAATTTTAACAGCATGGATTGTATATTATTTTCATAGACAGAGAGCTAAATTATTTTTAAAAACACATCAGAGCGAGATTAATTATTCTACTAAAGTAGTAGTTTCAACAGTTAATAGAAAAATGAAAGACATTTCGCCATATTGGTTTGCTATTAATTTGGTATTTATAGTAGCGTCATTTATATTAGGAGTAGTTTTATATGATAAACTCCCCAATCAATTACCAGTAAAGTATGACCTTGCAGGGAATATTGTTGGTTATCAACAAAAAAATTTTTTAACAGTATTTATGCTTCCTATTATAAACACTTTAGTTACAGGATTATTAGTTTATGTATTTATGGTTATAAATAGAGCTAAAGAAGAGTTAAGTGGTAAGGATTTAAAGGCTGCTCAAATACGTTCATTTAGATTTAAAAAGTTTATCGCAGTTATGGTTATTTATTTGTCTGTTTTAATTAATGTATCAATGTTTTTTCTGCATATACAGATGTTTCAGATTATAAAGTTTAGTAATATTAGCTTGATTATGGTGCTTTTATTACCGATATTGATTTTACTCCCTATTATCGTTTTTATGTTCATTGGTCAAAGTGGACATCTTTTAAAGATGAATGAAGAAGAGCGAGAAGAAGAGGAGTTGGTTAGAGCCGATGATAAATATTGGAAAATTGGTTGGTTTTATTATAATCCAAAAGATCCATCTTTGTGGATTGAAAAAAGATTCGGTCTTGGATGGACATTAAATTTTGCAAGATCAGGAGCTTGGATATTCATGACAGTGATTATTTTATTTGTTATTATTACGTTTATTTTTTCAATATAAATTATTTGAGGAGGTTGTATATGTTAAAAGTAAGTAATGCCACGAAAACGTATGATGGTAAGAAAAACGCTGTTGATCACTTAACGTTAGAAATTGAGCAGGGAGAGATATTTGGTTTTATTGGACCAAATGGTGCTGGGAAGACAACGACAATTAAAATGATTACAGGAATACTAGCTCCTTCAGAAGGAGAAATCAGGATCAATGGTTTTGATATTATTAAATCTTCAATCAAAGCAAAGATGAATTTCACCTATGTTCCTGATCATCCGACCATTTTTAATTCTATTACAGGAATTGATTATTTAAATTTTATTGCTGATATGTACGAGGTGTCGCTGTCAACTAGAAAAGAAAAAATTGAAAAATTCACAAGAGCTTTTGGCTTACATGATGTATTAACAAATCCTGTGAATTCTTATTCACACGGAATGAAGCAAAAACTTTTAATCTCTGGTGCTCTTTTACCCAATCCTAAAGTATGGATTTTAGATGAACCATTGGTTGGTTTAGATCCACATTCAGCTAGGCTTCTTAAAGATTTAATGAAGGAGCATTGTGAAAATGGGGGTACAGTTTTCTTCTCGTCTCATGTTTTGGAGGTTGTAGAGAATCTTTGTGATCGGGTTGGAATAATTCATCAAGGAAAACTGATTGCATGTGATACTTTAGACAATATTAAAAAACAATCTGATTGTAGTTTGGAAGAAATATTCTTGGAGATGACGAAAAATGAATAAATTTCTATCTTTAACGAAAATTCAATTGAAGGAGTTTTGGAGTCGTTATCAGAGTGGTTTGGGTTTGAAAAAAGGTAAATTAGAATCAATATTAGTGATAGTGCTTTTTGCTTTGCTAATGATTCCATCTTTTCCGTTATCTTCATCTTTATTTAAAACTTTTTTGCAGATAAACCATCCAGAGTTGACGATAACTTCGATGTATATCAGTGCAGTATTTATGGCTTTTTTTATAGGAATATCATTTATTGTATCTACATTTTTTTATGCAAGTGATATAAAGTTTTTAATATCATTGCCTATCAAAGAAGAGAGTATTATTTTCGCTAAATTAAGTTCGATCTATGTATATTTACTGGGTATAACTAGTTTAGTGTTTGTACCGACGATAGTAATCTACGGGATAAATATTAGTTTTAGCATTTCTCTGATTATTTTTGGGCTGATTGCGATTTTGTTGGTTCCGATTTTACCAATGCTTATTTCCGCATTGATTATACTTCCAGTAATGAAGTTTATAAGTGGTAGTAAATATAGAAATTTGCTTTCAATTCTTGCTGGTCTAATTTTAATAGTATTATTAGTCGCCATGCAATTTGTTGTTATCCGTCAGGAATCGAATCCAGAGTTTATTCAACAAATATTTATGCAAGAAGATGGATTATTAAGATATTTAGGTTTACGTTTTCCCCCAAGTGTATGGTTAACAAAAATGATTCTTGGATCATTTAAAGACGCTGTATTTTTTATTGGCCTTAATCTAGCTTTCTTAGTTTTATTAAGATCATTGGCAAAAGTATTTTATAAAAAAGCTATTCTTAATTTCAATCAAGAAACAGGTTCAAAAACTGGAAAGATATATTATAAAAAGCGTAGTAAGGGATATCAACTTTTGCGGAGAAATCTTTTAGTAATTTTTAAACAACCTACATTCTTTTTGAATACTATGCTAAGCTTATTTATTCCAGTTTTAATATTTGTGATTATGATGTTTTCTGGAGAAGTTTCTTTAGATTTTTTTAATTCACCAAAAATTAGTCCATATTTAGTATTTATTTTTGGTGGAATTTTAGTATCACCAGCTATTGTAGCGAATTTATCAGCTACAGCTATAACTAGGGAAGGAAAATGCTTCTGGGAAACTAAAGTTTTACCGATTAGTATCAAAGATAATATTAGATATAGGATTCTTACTACTATAGTTCTTAATCTTCTAAGTTCAGTGATTTTAGGTATCCTTAGTAGTTTTATTATGCCTTTGACTGCAAAAATAGTTACGCTGGGAACTCTCCTATGCATATCTGTAACTTTATTAATGGCGACATTAGATATTTTCATAAATATACATCGTCCTCTATTGGACTGGACGAATCCAACGGCTGCTGTAAAAAATAATCTAAATGTTATGCTATCTATGGTTGTTAGGTTTATCTTTATTTTTGCTTTATATCAATTGTATAAGATTCTCCCTAAAATTAATCCAGAAAGTTTTACTATACTTTTGATAGGTTTTAGTTTTGTGTTATATTTGATCTCAAGATATCTTCTCAATAAGTACTATATTGAACGATTTAATAAAATTTTTGTGTAAAAGGATAATGAAGATAGATTAAGAATGAAAGAAGATCTTTACATGACCTTCGCCTAGTAATTATAGGTTAGGGTCATTTTTTTAGAGTAACTAATGATTTTTGAATATAATATTTAATATATATTAACAATAGCTAATGGATTTGTTTTTTAAAGGGGGAAATCATAACTATGTACTTTACTAAAGAAAAAGCGCAGCGTTATATTGAGGATTTGAAGAAGTATGTTTATGAAGAAAAAATTCGTATAAAAAAATTAAAATTTTATCAGGGAAATGATACGGAAGCTAACCAAATAGATTTTAACGATAATAGATGGGATAAAATCACTACGGGTAAAATTTGGGGTGGAAGAGATGTAACTGCCTGGTTTAGAACGAAGGTTGATATTCCAAAAGAGTGGAGAACAGAGAAAATAGCTCTTTATTTTATTCTTGGTGTTGGTCAGGAAGGTGGTCTTGCTGGGACAGAATCTTTAGTTTATATTAATGGAAATCCTGTTCAGGGTTTAGATCAAAACCATAAGGAAGTATATTTAAAGCCAGAATGGTTTCAAACTGGCCAAATTGATGTAGCTATTAAGTCCTGGAGTGGATTGCAAAATGATTTTAGATTATTTAAAGAGGCTAGTTTAGTTAAGATAAATGAACAAGCTGAAGATTTTTTCTTTAGAGCGGCTACTGTTTTGATGACTATTAAGATACTTGAAGAAGGAAATTTTGATCGTGAGAATTTGTTAGGTCTTTTAAATGAAGCTATTAATACTATTGACAATAGAAAACCAAGGTCGAGAAAATTCTATGATTCTATTGAATTAGCTAATACTTTACTAAAAAGAAAATTAAAAGAATATAAGTTGAAGGAAGAAAACAGACCTGTTGTAACTGCAATTGGTCATTCTCATATTGATGTTGCCTGGTTGTGGAGATTATGTCATACCAGAGAAAAATGTTCACGTACTTTTTCAACAGTAATACATTTGATGGATCAATATCCTGAATTTCAATTTTTACAAAGTACACCACAGTTATATGAGTTTATTAAGGAAGATTATCCAGAAATTTATGATAAGATTAAAGAAAGAGTAAAGTCAGGTGAATGGGAAGTCACTGGTGGCATGTGGGTAGAAGCAGATTGCAATATACCATCTGGTGAATCATTGGTAAGACAATTTTTATTCGGTACTAGATTTATGGAAGAAGAGTTTGGAGTAGATTGTAATATTTTATGGTTGCCTGATGTATTCGGCTATTCATGGGCTTTACCTCAGATTATTGCTAAAAGTGGATTAAAATATTTTATGACAACAAAGATAAGTTGGAGTCAGTATAACTGTCCAACTTATGATACGTTCAACTGGCGAGGTTTGGATGGAACAGAAATTTTGACTCATTATATTACTACTTCTGATGTAGGAGATTCACGTTTTTATACATATAATGGCTTTTTAAAACCTGCGAGTGTTAAATGGATTTGGAATAATTATAATCAGAAAAATATCAATGATGAGTTGTTGCTAGCTTACGGCTGGGGTGACGGTGGCGGTGGACCAACTAAAGAGATGATTGAGTTTGGTAAAAGGATGCAGGAGATACCAGGAATACCTGAGGTTCAGTTTGGTAAGGCAGAACCTTTTTTTAATAGATTAAAGGAAAAAGTGCAAGACAATCCGAAACTTCCTGTAGTGGATGGAGAATTATATTTAGAATATCATAGAGGAACTTATACATCACAAGGAAGAACTAAGAAGAACAATCGTGTGAGTGAGATTTTATATCATAATGTGGAATTATACAATAGTTTTGCGAGCAAATTTCTAAATGACCATAGCTATCCACAGAAGGATATCAATGTAGGATGGAAGACTATTCTTCGTAATCAATTTCATGATATTTTACCTGGTTCATCAATACATGAAGTTTATGAAGATAGTGAAGAAGAGTTTGCTAAAATTTTAGATTCTGGTAATGACTTATTAAATAATTCACTAGTAGCTATAGCAAGTAATGTAGAAGTTGCTGGAGAAAAACTGGTTGTTTTTAACCCACTTTCCTGGGCCAGACCCGGTGAAGTGACAACCCCATGGGAAGAGGGATTAGCTAATAAATCTTTTGTGACCGATGATGGCAAAGAATTATTTGTCAAAGTAATCGAAAATGGTTGTATTAAAGAGTTAAAGATTACTGTTCCCGAAATACCTTCTCTAGGTTACAGGACATTTAAAGTAGTTGAAAAGGCTGATTCTTCAGTTTTAAATCAATTTAGCGAATTAAGAGTTGATAAAGAAGAGATTGAGAATAAATTTTTCCTGATTAAGCTAAACGTTAAAGGACAGATCACATCTATCTATGATAAAGAAGCAGGCCGTGAGATTCTACCAAAAGGAGATATTGTCAATGAGTTACAAACTTTCGAAGATAAACCGATGATGTTTGATGCCTGGGATATAGATCTTTATTATCAAGAAAAACAATATATTGTAGATAATCTCATTGAAATGAAAATCGAAGAAAATGGGCCAGATCGTGTTGTTATTCGCTTCAAGTGGGAAGTTCTTGACTCAGTAATCGAACAAAGAATGGTAGTCTATGCTGACAAGAGAAGAATCGACTTCAAAACTGATGTAGAATGGCATGAACATCAAATTCTCTTAAAAGTAGCTTTCCCAATTGATGTGAGAAGTACTAAAGCTACATTTGAAATTCAATATGGTAATGCTGAAAGACCAACCCATTGGAATACAAGTTGGGATTATGCGAAATTTGAAACAGTTGCTCAAAAATGGGCTGATCTTTCTGAGAGAGAATATGGAGTAAGTCTATTGAATGATTGTAAATATGGTTATGATGTTAAAGATCAGACCATGAGATTGACCTTGATTAAATCTGGAATTGATCCAGATCGAGAAGCTGATCAAGGCCAGCACAGCTTCACTTATAGTCTATATCCACATAGGGGAGATTGGTATGAGGGTGGAACTACAAAAGAGGCTTTTGAATTAAACTACCCATTATTAGCTATGAAGTATGAGAGTGAAGGCGGTAACTTACCTCAAGTACAGTCCTTCGTAGATATTGACGCTCAGAGTGTTATTTTGGATACTGTTAAAAAAGCTGAAGATGATGATAGTTTGATCTTGCGTTTCTATGAGTTTGGTAATAAACGCGATAGAGTAAAGGTTAATTTGGCAGGTGGTATTAAAGAAGTTGTTGAGTGTAATCTGATGGAGAAAGAGCTGAAAAAAATAGCGTTTACTGATAATGAGTTTGAGTTTAATGTGAGGCCATTTGAGATATGGACATTTAAAGTGGGGTTAGTATAAAATTCAGGTTAATGGAACATAATTGAAAAACGTTCCTTTAAAAGATATGTGTGATAAGGTGAGGAATTTATGAAATTTAAAGTGATGTCATTTAATTTAAGATATAACAATGCACTTGATAGAAAGAATGGTTGGTGGTTTCGCAAAGAGAAGGTTGCAAAAATAATAATTGATAATGATCCTTTAATTGTTGGTACACAGGAAGGTTTGTTTTTTATGTTAACTGATCTGGATCAGTTATTAGATGACTACCAATACACTGGCGAAGGTCGTGAAGGTGGAAATATAGGAGAATATTCAGCTATTTTTTATAAAAAAGATGAGCTTGAGATAATAGAGAATGGCCAATTCTGGTTATCTAAAACGCCAAAAAACCCAGGAAGTAAAAGTTGGTGGAGTTCTCTTCCAAGAATTTGCACCTGGGTTCATTTTCGCTCAGTTACTGATATTGCAAATGAATTTATCTGTTATAATACTCATTTGGATCATTGGAGCAGAAAAGCCAGAGAGCAGGGTATTCTTTTAATATGGAAAAAGATGCAGAATGCTTTTAAACAAAAAGGTCTGCCGATGATTCTTATGGGAGATTTAAACTCAAAAACAAATACAGAAGTGGTGAGATTTTTAAGAGGGAATACGAAAATTGGTGGTTTTAGTGCTGAACTTAAGGATACATATTCTATTTTGGAGAATATTGGAGCGACTTTTCATTATTTTTCTGGTAAAATACAAGGAGAACCAATTGACTATATCTTTGTAACCTCTGATTTAAAAATTATGGATACCAAAATAGATCGTAGAAAAATTGATGGGGTTTATCCATCTGATCATTATCCAGTGATTGGTGAGTTATCGTTATAAAATAAGATATGGAGGTTAGCAAAAATGAAAGTAGAAAATAAATGAACATAAGAAACTTTGGTTAGAGAGAAACAAGCTTAGTGATTTACAGAGGAGTGTTGAATATCATAAATTTTGACATAAAATAAATATAATTATTAACAAATGGCAATAATTATTTTTATAAAAGTGTTTTTGATAACTAGTTTTATAGTATGATACGGTGAACCTTATCATTATTAATGGGTAATTTTTAATATAATGAGTCTGCTGCAAAAATCTTTATTTTCATAGAATTGTCTTTTTTATTGTATAGGAAATTATACTTTTAAAGGTTTGTGGATAACTTTGTTGAAAGAAATAGTATTATGACTAAAGCTAAGACATCTCAAAAAATAACAATTAAAAATATTCTAAAAGACAATGATAATTGGGAGAGATTTAAGACAGAGTATCTTCCTTTTAAGATGCCTTCTAATATAATTGATGATGTAATAGTGTTATGAGACAAAGAAAATGGCAGTCAGTTTGACAAGGAATTTGGCAGTACATTAGAGAAAAAAGAGTATTCTTCCAGTATAAAAGAATACTCCAAACTGTCTTAAGCCCTTTTAAAATTATACTCCATTCAAGGGTTCTGTCAAGGGGAAAACATCAGAACCCTTCCATTTCGCAATAATCAACTATGGGCTTAAGGACAAATATGTTGAAACAATATCAAAGTAATTTTTTCTCTTTAAAACACTCAATCAATGTCCCATAACAGAGCTGATTGACTTTGCGTGGTAAACCTGAAGTTAGACTGTGCAATACAGGGAAACATTTTTCATCCATAATAGGAGACTTTGCATTAACCTGATCCAACTGGTGAAT
>DAOVRZ010000189.1:0-4392 GCA_030627905.1 Halanaerobiales bacterium | reverse complement strand
TAGTACATCAAGCTCAACTTTTTTACTTACCCTCTGGACAATCTTCTCCTCAATTGTTTCAAATGATGTTCTTAATGTTTCATGTCTTCTAAAAAGTCCATCTAAAGCCTTTTTGACTTTTTCTAAATCCAGTCTTCCTTCAATTTCTAATACACCTGGCATATTATATCCTGTACTTTGTAAATCGAATTGCTGTAGCATATACATTCTCTTTTGAGCAGAAGATGCTTCATAGAATTTTCTTTCCCTTATCGGCTTGATTGATGAATAGTTGCTGTGCATAGATTTTTGAATATACTCAGCAATTTCTTTTATAGTTGGCTTATTGAACACTTCACTCAATGGTACTTCTACGCTAAATTCTTTGTGGATTTTCCCTGTCAAAGTTGTCGCTTTTAAAGAATGTCCGCCAAGTTCAAAGAAATTATCCGCTACACCAATTCTCTTTACTCCAAGGATGGCAGTCCAGATCTCTATCAATTTTCCTTCTATTTCGTTTTCTGGAGCCAGATATTCTGTGTCCAATAGCGTGTTGTCTTTTGGTTCTGGTAGCGCCCCTCTATCTATCTTACCATTTGAAGTCAATGGCATTTTTTCTAGCTGAATAAAGTATGCTGGCACCATATATTCAGGGAGTTTTTTCAGCAAAAACTTCCTCAAATCCCTTGGAGTTAATTCTCCAACGGTTAACTTTTTATCTATAATAATATAAGCACATAGATATTTTGCATCAACTTCTGATACGCCAATTTTATTCCTTCTAACCAACACAATTGTTTCTTTTATTGATTCATGACTTAATAATTGACTTTCTATCTCTCCGATTTCAATTCTAAATCCACGTATTTTCACTTGATGGTCTATTCTTCCTAAAAATTCTAGGTTTCCATCGATAAGCCACCTTACTAAATCCCCAGTTCTGTACATTCTTTCTCCTAAGATAATCCCAAAAGGATTATCAACAAATGGACTATCTATAAATTTTTCATCTGTTAATTTGGGGTTGTTTAGATATTCTCTCGCCACACCTACTCCTGAAATATATAGTTCGCCAGGCACCCCTATGGAAACTGGCTTCTGATATTTATCTAAGACATAAACTTTAGTATTGGATATAGGTTTACCTATAGGAGCATAACTATTTTCAACAAGAGATGTAATCTCATATTCTGTACAATAAACTGTCGCTTCTGTAGGACCATATTGATTAATCAATCTAGGACTTAATACCACTTTTTTATCCTTTTCATAGCCATACATCTGGAAATACTTGTTCACAAGTTGACGATTTAGTGCTTCTCCACCTACTAAGATATATTTTAATGACTTAATTTTATCTTTACCCATCTCTTCAGCAGCTTTCAAAACTTCGTGTAATAGTACTGGCACAAATTTCAATACTGTAATTTTTTCTCTTTCTATAATTTCTACTATCTTAGTTGGATATTTCTCTCCATCATGATTTAAAAGATAGCAACTTGCACCATTGAAAAACCACCAAAAGAGTTCTCTGACAGAGGCATCAAAAGTATATACTGTACTCTGTAAAATAATATCTGTCTCATCAATGGGATATGTAAGCTGAAGATGACTTATCATATTAATTACTGAATGATGTTCTACCATTACTCCTTTTGGTTTTCCCGTTGATCCAGATGTATATAACAGATAGGCCAAGTCATTTGGTTTGATTTTGTAATCTAGATTTTCTCCATTAGATGAATAAACTAGTTCATCTTCTAAATTTAATACCAATCCATCAAATTTCAATTTATCAGTGTGCTTACTTTGTGTTAAAACAATATTCGCTCCGCTGTCATCAAGCATATATTTAATTCGATCCACTGGATATTCTGGAGCTATCGGTAAATATCCCCCACCTGCTTTAAGTACACTTAAGATTCCAATTATCATCTCAAAAGAACGTTCAACTATTATTCCAACTATACTATCTGATTCTACACCATTTTCTCTTAAAGATCGGGCCAGCTTATTTGATTTCTCATTTAACTCTTTATACGTTAATTGCTTACCTTCAGATATTAATGCAATATTATTAGGGGTCTTTTCAACCTGTTCTTCAAATATTTTATGGATTGTTTTCCTGATATTCAAGTATTCTTCAGTGGTATTATTATAGTTATATAGAATTTTATCTTTTTCTTCTGCGGTAAGTGTTTCAATATCCTTTAATTTAATGTTAGAAGTAACTGTTATTTCTGTAAGAATATTTAGAAAGTGTGATTTAATTCTTTCAACAGTCTCCTTCTTAAATAATTTTGTACTGTACCGAAGATTCATAGTAATTTCTTCATCAGTCTCACTGGCTGAAAATGCTAGATCAAATTTCGCAGTACCGCTCTCAAAATTATATGGCTTTAATTCTAGATTTTTAATTCTCAATTCTCCATTATTAAAGTTTTGGAGTACAAACATTACATCAAAAAGTGGATTCCTATTTAAATCTCTATTTGGCAATTTATCAACTAACTCTTCGAATTGATAATCCTGATTTTCATATGCCTTTAATGCATTTTCTTTAACCTCTTTTAAAAATTGATCATAGGTCTTAGTGCCAACGGGATTGTTTCGCATGACAAGTGTGTTGACAAACATACCTATAATTTTCTCCAGATCAGGGTGCGGTCTACCTGCTATTGGACTTCCCACTATTATATCTTCCTGACCACTGTATTTTGATAAAAGGATGTTTATTCCTGATAAGAGTACCATGTACATTGTGCTACCTGTTTTACTTGTAATTTTATGTAAATTTTTAGTAAGTTCTTGACTCAATGTAAATGTTATACTATCCCCCTCAAAGCTTCGCTTAGTTGGTCTTGGATAGTCTGTTGGCATATTAAGGATAGGTACGTCATCACTAAACCTTGTAAGCCAATATTCTGCCTGACTTTTCAAATCGTCTGATTGCAAAAGTTTATTTTGCCAGTTAGCATAATCTTTGTATTGAATTCGTAAGTCATCTAACTTTTCTCCTTCGTAAAGAGCTACAAACTCATTTATGAGTATTCCTATGGATATACCGTCTGATATTATATGATGCATATCAAACATCAATATGTATCTATCTTCTTCAAATCTGATTACACCTACTTTAAATAAAGGTGCTTTACGTAAATCAAAAGGTTTAACAAAATCTTTAATTATCTCTTCAATTGGTTTTGGAGAATTTTTATCCGCTATATCAATGAACTCTACTTTAAGCTCTACTTTTTTATTTACTATCTGGACAATCTTCCCTTCGATTGTTTTAAAAGATGTTCTTAAGGTATCATGTCTTTTGATTAGTCCATAAAGAGCTTTTCTAAGTTTATCCAATTCCAATTTTCCTTCAATCTCCAAGCCCCCTGGCATATTGTAACCTGCGCTTTGTAAATCCATTTGTTGCATCAGATAAACTCTCTTTTGCGCTGAAGAGGCATTATAGTAATTTGCGGGATAACATCCTGAATCTTCTATCGGTTGAATTGAAGAATATATGCTTAGCGTAGAATTTCGAATAAATTCCGCAAGTTCTTTTATAGTTGGTCTAGTAAAAACTTCGCCTAAAGGTACTTGTACATTCAACTCTTTATGGATTTTTGATACTAGAACCATCGCCTTTAAAGAATGTCCTCCTAGTTCGAAAAAATTGTCATGTATGCTTATGTTTTCAATTGATAAAATTTCACTCCATATAGAAGTTAATTTTTCTTCTCTTTCGTCTCTAGGTGCTTCATACTCTGCTCTTGATAATAGATCTCCATCAAGTTCAGTTAATGCTTTTCTATCTATCTTTCCATTTTTATTTAACGGCAATTTTTCAAGTTGTCTAAAATATAACGGAATCATATAATCTGGGAGATTTTTTAACAAATGTTCTCTTAACTCTACGGAAGATAATTCCCTATCAGCTACCAAATAGGCACATAAGAATTTGTTCCTACTTTCATCTGTTCGATCAATTACTACTGCCTCTTTTACGGTTTTATAATTTAGCAACTGACTTTCAATCTCGCCAGGTTCAATCCTATAACCCCTGATCTTCACCTGATGATCGATTCGGCCTAAAAACTCAATGTTACCATCTGGAAGCCATCTTCCCAGATCGCCTGTTCTATACATTCTCTCGCCAGGTAGAAAAGGATTAACTATAAATTTCTCTGCTGTCAGCTGTGGCTTATTCACATATCCTCGGGCCAGTCCGTCTCCACCAACACATATCTCACCATAGATCCCTATTGAAGATAAATTATTATTTTTATCAATTATATAGACTGTTGAGTTGCTAATCGGTCTACCAATGGGAATGTTTAAATCATACTCTTTATCTACAGTAAGGTAAGTTGATACAGTTGTATTTTCTGTTGGACCATATCCATTAATTAATTG
>DAOVRZ010000114.1:0-18514 GCA_030627905.1 Halanaerobiales bacterium | reverse complement strand
CTATAATGCTATGAAAAATCATTATTTATTAATTCAAATAGCTGATATTATAAGACAATTATTTGAAAAAGGTACTGATATTATGAAGCGTTTAAAAATCGGGATAAATGAAATATCTTCAAGGATATTGAAATCTTTTCGACGAGATATACTAGCCACTGAAGATATCGTCAGATTAAACAAACGGATTCAAATACGACGTTTATGACATATTTATGATACCATGAAGGTGATGAAAGAAAACTATGCAAAATTTAAAAATTCTCAAAAAAAGCGCTGGATTCTTTTTTAATAAAAATCTCAGAATACAGATGGTAAATTTTAACAATTATGTAGAGATAAATTTTTCTTTTTTATTGATTGGATAAATTTTTATTCGTTAGAGCTGTATATAAAAAGAAAAACTTGACATAGCTTATCTATAGTGTTATACTAATATTTTTGGGAATAATTACACAAGGAGGCGATTGGTCTGATAACTGTGGAAGGATTGAGTAAAACATTTAAGGTAGCCAAACGTTCAGCAGGTTTAGGACAGGCAATTAAAGCTTTGTTTCATCGCGAATACACCATAGTTGACGCACTAACTGATGTATCTTTTACTATCGATTCAGGAGAAATTGTCGGATACATTGGTCCAAACGGAGCTGGGAAATCCACGACCATTAAAGTTATGAGTGGCATATTGGTGCCCGATAAAGGCAAATGTTCTATTATGGGACATACACCTTGGAAGGAAAGAGTCGCTCATGTCAAAAACATTGGTGTTGTGTTCGGACAGCGTTCTCAACTTTGGTGGGACGTTCCTGTTATAGATTCATTTGAGCTTTTACGTGATATTTATAAGGTGCCGCAAAAGGAATATAAGAAAAATGTTGAAATGCTAATAGAAACGCTAGATTTGCATGAACTAGTCAATACTCCTGTACGACAACTTAGTCTTGGCCAGCGTATGCGCTGCGAGATAGCCGCATCACTTTTACATAGTCCCAAAATATTGTTTTTAGATGAGCCGACCATTGGTCTCGACGCAGTATCGAAAATTGCTGTTCGTAAATTTATTAAAACAATAAATAAAGAAAAAGATGTTACAGTTATTCTCACAACCCACGATATGAGCGATATTGAAGCCTTAGCAAATAGAATTATACTTATAGGCAAGGGTAAAATTCTGTATGATGGTAATCTAAATAATTTAAGAAATCGTTTCATAACCCATAAAACAGTTACTGTAGATTTTCGAGAAAACAATACACCTGTTAATATACCAGGAACAAAGCTCCTTTCCTGGTCACCTGAACGGGCCAGCATCAGTGTAGACACACAAAAAATCTTCGTTTCAGAAGTTATCTCACACCTCACAAAACAGCTTGACATTGTTGACGTCACTGTGAACACACAGCCTATTGAAGAAATTATTGTTCAGCTTTATAAGGAGTATGCAATATGAAAGTATATTTTTCTGTTTTAAAGCTGCGACTTATAAACGGCCTACAATACAGGGCCGCCGCTCTGGCAGGAATGGCTACACAATTTTTCTGGGGTTTTATGTTCATTATGATATTTGAAGCTTTTTATAGTAACGCGGTACAAACCCCGCCTATTTCCTTAAGCCAGCTTATTACATATGTATGGCTACAACAGGCTTTTTTGGCTTTTATTATGCTCTGGTTTCGTGATAGTGAGATATTTAATCTGATAACAAGTGGTAACATTGCCTACGAACTTTGTCGTCCTTGCGGAATTTACGGTTTTTGGTACGCAAAACTCCTTGCTCAAAGACTTTCTGCAGCAATGCTCCGCTGTTTTCCAATACTGATAATTGCTTTTTTTCTTCCTGATCCTTACAAAATGACTTTACCTCCAGATTTTCTAACTTTTTGTCTATTTATTGTAACACTTATATTAGGACTTTTAGTTCTTGTTTCTATTTCCATGTTTATCTATATCTCAGTCTTTGTTACCTTATCACCAACTGGTTCATTACTAATGATAGGGATAGTAGGTGAGTTTTTCGCGGGTATGGTTATTCCAGTACCTCTGATGCCGTTGTGGTTACAAAAGATCGTTTATCTTCTTCCATTTCGATTAACTTCCGATTTACCCTTTAGAGTATATTCAGGACATATCTCGCAATTAGGAGCCTTAAATGGTATCTTAGTTCAACTACTCTGGCTTACTATTCTTGTTACTCTTGGCAACTTTGCCTTAAACAAAGCCCTACAAAGAGTAGTAGTACAAGGAGGGTGATAAAATATGAGAATGTATTTTAAATATATGCTGATATTGTTAAAATCACAAATGCAATACCGTGCTTCCTTTTTGCTTTTGTCTTTCGGACAATTCTTTGTACCTTTCTTTGTATTTGCCGGATTATATTTTATGTTTGAACGCTTTGGTAATCTAAAAGGCTGGGACTTTTTTGAAGTAGCGCTTTGCTTTGCAATTATCCATATGGCATTTTCAATAAGTGAATGTTTTGCCCGAGGGTTTGACGCTTTTTCAGGTCTAGTAGTCAGAGGTGAGTTTGACAGGGTATTAGTACGTCCTAGAAGTACTGTTCTTCAAGTGCTTGGTTCAAAGTTTGAGTTTACTCGAATAGGAAGACTTGTACAAAGTGTCAGTGTCCTAATTTGGGCAATACTAAATCTTACCATCAAGTGGAATATATTTAAGATTATAATGTTAATTTTAATGATTGTCAGTGGAGTTTTTGTTTTCACAGGAATTTTTATTCTTGCTGCGACATTATGTTTTTGGACAATACAGGGAATAGAAGTGGCAAATATTTTTACTGACGGCGGTAGAGAAATGGCGCAATATCCACTCAATATTTATAAAAAATGGGTAACACGCTTTTTTACTTTTGTGATTCCCTTTGGATGTGTAAATTATTTACCACTAATGTACCTACTTGGCAGAGCCAATGGTAATGAACTTTTATATATGATAACACCACTATTTGGAATACTTTTTATTATTCCATGTCTCCTTATATGGCAATTTGGAGTCAAGCATTACAAATCAACAGGTTCTTAAACAGAATCAATAAAAATATGTGAATATGAAAAAATCCTCATCTGAATTACAGGTGAGGATTTTTATTTTGAACACAAATGCTGGTTATTAAGGATCAACTTCCTTTGTACCAATTCTTTTTAAGTTTTATTTAGTAATACTTTTCCATAATAAAATCTTTGGTTCAACACCTAATAACCTATGTAAATTCCCTTTGAAAAATTATAAAATCGCCAATGATAGCACCAAAAAGACACATTATGCTTTTTATAATATTGGAATATTTGATATTATTCCATCTCCTTCAGCGATAAACCCATGCGTCTCATTAAAAAGACAAATAACTCTATTATGCTTTGTAAAGTAAAGAAGAGAAGGAATTTTTTGCATTGCTTCATCTATACTATCTTTTGTAGTATCTATAATATACCATTCTTCATTTTCTTTCAATAATAATGTTGCATGTGTAGCGTTTCCAAAATTTTCATTATTGTGGCATGCGATTATCACAAAACAAACTTTTTCAGAATATCCAAGAGTTCTTAATAAAGAACATAAGGTAACCGATTTACAAAAACATTCTCCAGCGGATTTGACCTTTTCCTCCAAAAAATCTATAACCATTTTTCCCCATTTATTTTGGTTAGAAATACATTTATTTATTATTTGCTTTAGAGATAAATCTTTTATTACATTTACAAAAGACATGATCTCATTTGCTGAGGGTTTAACATAATTGCATTGAATTAATGGTACTTTCTGTAATTGGCCCATTCTATCTTACCTTCTTTCCCAATTTTAGTTTAGGTAAATTTTAAAAAAACCTTAGTTTTTCATTCGCCAATGTAATTTTGGGAAAATTAAAATAAAAGAAACTATAACCCATATTGTTAAAATTAATAAATCCCGATATACTAATGGGCCAACTTGCCCTCCCAAAGCCGCGCGAAGAGTCCTGGCAATATATGTAGTCGGAAATATTACTGAAGTTTTTTGAAGTAATAAAGGTAATGCTTTATAGGGAACAAAAACTGGAGCTAAAAAAGTAATAAGAGGTTGAACTACTTGTGTGGCAATTCCAGCGACTCGTCCATTTTTCGAATAAAATCCTATTAGAGCGCCTACTCCGATTAAACTAGAACCTCCTAAAATTATTATTAAAATTAAAATGGGATGTACAGTAATTTCAAAATTAAATAAAAAAACCCCAAAGAGCATTGAAATAAGTAACGAAGGCAACGCAAAAATTAAAGATCTAGAAGATAATGCAAAAATAAAAGATAATTTTGAAATTGGAAGAGTCGCGTAAAACTCAAAAGCATTTTGATCTTTTAATCCTCCTATTTCTTGTCCTAAAGATAAGGCTGCTGCTGTAGTAAGAGTCATAGTCATACTACCAGTAATTGCATATAGCGCTCCTTCCTTACCTCCTAAAAGCCATAATAAAATCACAAACATTGCTCCATTAAAAGACATCATAAAAAAGTACCAAACCCAATATAATCTAAATTCCAACAGGTTACTTTTCAAAAGAATCCAAAAACTGGTTACTTTCTGAAATAAATCTGTATATTTTGCATTATGTATATTAAGGTTTTGTTTTACTTCCATTTTTTCCCCACCTTTTGAACATAATAATCTTCTAAAGTAAGAGGTGAAATTCTTAAATCTTCAATGTTTTCCATTCCTATTTTTTCAATAACTTGATTGATAATTACTTCTCTATTTTCTAAATCACCTTTATAACAATAAACCCTTTCTCTAACCTTCTCCAAATCTGACATTCCAAAATCAATATTTGTTAAGGGTTTTATTTCAATCTCAATACTTACTTCTTTCTTTAATTCATTTTTTAATTCAGTCGGCTTGCCCTGAGCTATTATATTTCCCTCATCAATAATAGCAATATTATCAACCACTTTCTCAGCTTCAAGCACATTATGTGTCACCAAAATTATCGTTGCATCAACCTCAGCTTGATAATGAAATAATGCTTGCCACACATTTTGTCTGGCTACTGGATCTAAACCTGATGTCGGTTCGTCCAAAATAATAATTGGACTTTTACCCATAAGAGCTGAAAAAACACTTACTATCCTCAACTCACCACCACTAAAATCTCTTATAACTCGATTCATTTTTTTTTCAAAACCCACCATTGACATTAAACTCTGAGCTTGTCCATATGCTTGATCTTTTTTCATTCCTCTTAATCTACCTGTCATAACTAACAGTTCAAGCGCAGTTAAACGCCAAAGATGATATAAATTTTGACCACAATAACCTACATAATGAGGAATCAAGTTAGGATTTTTAACGATATCTATTCCTAAAAGAAAAATAGAACCTTTAGTAGGACAGATCAATCCCATTAATTGTTTGATTAATGTAGTTTTTCCTGCACCATTGGGACCAAAAATACCAAAAATAGTTCCTTTGGGTATTTCTAAACTTATTCCATTATTCGCATAAATCATTGTGCCGTTATTTTTGTAGGTTTTTACTAAATCAACGGTTTGAAATGCCAATTTTTTCAATAAATTCACACCCTCCCTTTATAAATATTATAATTTTATAAATAAAAAAGAGCATAGGGGTTAAAAACCTAATAAATTAGAATCTATTTAAGCTGTTCAGGACTACCAGAGCAACAACCACCTGAACCACAAGATCTTGCAACAACCTCTAAATCTTTAACTTGAGGTACTTGATATGCTTTTTTCATAAATACACCCCCTTTCCTAAGTAATATTTAAATTTATTAAACATTTTTTATAAACCCCTATGCCCAAAGAATAATCAGTTTTACCTTGGTACAAATAGAATTTAAAATACTACACTTATTCGATTAAACAATTTACTGGAAAGCGACCATTGTCATACAATATTTGACAAATAGTATATGAATTATTGAAATGTCCAGTTTCATTATAAACATTTGCAGGACACAGATTCGCACAATAATTTTTAAAAACACAACTTTGACAAACACCAGTTATTGTCTCAGGAGTAGTCTCCCTCAACTGACATAGAAATGGATCTTTTTCAAGTATTTCTTTTAAACTCAAATCAACTAATGAATTCGTAGGTTCTTTAATATTTCTTGATACACCACAAACAGTAACAGCACCATCTAAAAAAACACCGACTGCCCTTTGATATTGACACACTGTCCTGCCTAATGTAAGAGTAGATAAATCCAATAAACACCATGGGATCATAGCGTATAAACGGTCTTTATAAATTTTATGCATCGTCTGTAATGTATTAACTAAATCAAGGTACACATCAATAGAACCTAAGCTCCTTATGGAAGTAATGATTTTAACCCGTAAAAATTTATATTTATCTAACAGTGACTTTATTGATTCTTCTGCTTTATATATATTTGTTGAATCTAGAAAAATATTGGCAATAAGTCCTTCATAGCAAATACTTTTCCTAACTGCTAAATCTCCAGTAATATTTATTGCGAAATTGTAAATATTGTTCATGCTATTTAACTCTTGAATAAGTTCATTGGTGATATAATCTTGACTCAAATCAAAAGAAATTTTTAGTTTTTTATTTTTTATAATTTCTAATACTTTAAAGAATATGTTTTCATCATTGATTGGGTCTCCAGTGATTCGAATTTCTTGGCACCCTAAGTGGCAAGCTTGATTGATTCCATCTATTACTGCATCTTCATTTGGAGTTTTAATTTTTGATTCAAATCTTAAATATAAAGTAGATAATTGATTCATATTCTATTCCCCCTTTAAACCAAACAAGTAGATCCTAAAAACTAACTAACCAGATACTCTTCTGGGAATAATCCGTTATCATACAACATTTGACATACAGGATAAGAAGCCGTAAAGGAGCCGTATGCTTCTAATGCATAAGCAGGACAAACATTTGCACAGCACTTTTTAAACATACATCTTTGGCATACACCTGAGTATTCATAATTTTTAAATTTATCAATTAGTTCGTTAGAATTTTCGACAATACTTAAGATATCTTCATCATTTACATTTCCCCAAATCGTGCGATCATTTATAACTCCTATTCCACATAATGAAACGTTCCCACCTGGCATTAAACCAATAATTTCTTTCGCTTCACAACAGGAAAGATGTAATTCTGAATTATTCTTATAAAAAATAAATGGGAGTATTACGGTCATCTTTTTCGGATATTTATTGGCTATTGTATGAACTTTCTCATAAAATGTAAATAGCTCATTTGGAGAAAGTAATTTTTTTTTAAAATTATCCCTGCTAGCACGGCCAACTTCTGTACAAGGATTCATTTTAATTGCTACTCCCAAGTCTTCAATTACATATGAGGCTAGTTCATCCATAATATTGAAATTATCTTTAAAAATAGTCGCTAGAACAGTTATAGTAACTCCCTTTGCTGTTTCCCTAATTTGTTTAATCGTTTGAACTACTTTTTCAAAAGCTCCTGGATAAACTCTAAAGGTATCAAACCGATCATCTGGAAAATCTAAACTAAATGAAAGTGACATCTTTTTTATCGAAGAAAGAAACTCAATATCTTTATCATCCATTAAAGTCCCATTTGTTTCTAACGAAATATTGATATTATTTTTGTTACAATAATCAATTATACTTTTTGCGATATCTTTTTTAATCAATGGTTCTCCACCAGTAAGTTTTACATACTCGAGACCTCTCTCTCGCAACTTTTCAATTACTTCAATATATTTTTCCAAACTCAATTCTTTTTCGTTCTTTTGATCTTTTTCATTCGCAGCAATATAACAATGAGGACACTTCATATTACATTTATCAGTAAGTAAAGTATATAGTCTTTTTATTTCTCTTGGCATAAATATCCCTCCTCAATCATGTTTCTTAGAAAACTGTTAACATCTTCTTCTGCTTGATGAGGATCATCTATTTCAAAAGTATTTAAGAGATCATTTACAATATCTGTTATAGAATTTTTCTCACATTTTTGGATAATAAAACTTCCAGTATCGTTTAATACTTTTACAGTTCCAGTAGAATAATCATAAATATAACCACCATCTTCTCTTAAAATCCATTTGAATTTTTCTTTTTTAGTTAATTTCATCTAAATTTCCTCCTTTATTTTTGAAAATTTATTTAAAATATTTTTTAAAACAATCCTCCGTATGCATCACTGTAAAAATTAATATCCCATCTCAAACTTATGTTAGTACGATATACATTGTTAACTTTATGATTTTACATTTAAATCCATTTTATTATAACATATTAATTTTATTATGTCAATGATTTTACGTAATTTTTATTTATTTACTTATTTATTTATATATTTAATGTTTAGAAACATTTTTTTATATAGTCTTCACACAACAGGGCCATTCTACAATATACCTGATCAAGTTTTTTAATTTACAACATTTTTTCCTATTCTGTGTCAAATTATTCAAAAAAAATTATTTCTTCTTGATTTATTTGAAAAAAAAATGGAGACCTCTCTCGGCCTCCATTCATAGTTTATTTCTTTTAAAACGCAAATTATCCCCTCTTATACATGGCTTTTTCAATCACATTATTTTAACACCTTAGGTTATGATTTAGAACTGGTCCTCATATTTTATGGAGCAAAATATTCATCGGTATAAAAGGTTACAACTTTTGGAAATAACTTTTCACTTAATCAATCACTTCTATATCCTTATTGTCAAACTCTGAAATATCAATAAACACTGACTTCCCTTTACTATATTTAATAAATACTGTATCCCCGACATTGGTTAATGGTAATTCTAACGATATATCCGAAGTAGCAATAAATATGTTAATTTCTTTACCACTAATAAGTAAATAATAATAACTAACTCCATTTCTAACATCAGCACTAATTCTCAAAACTTGCCCTTCAATCTTTTCTTCATTCGCTATATCATCAATTGCAATAAAATTTCCTTTGCTTTTGAGACTATTCCGATACGATCTCAATGCATCATTTTTGGTTTCCCCAACTCCTAATATACTATAATCTTCTACAGATACCATGGCAACTAACTTTATTAATCCCGCTTTGTCTTTTAGAGAGCATACATACGTAGGTACTCCTAAAATGTTGTACATAATTGGGAAAGTTGCTTTATAATTTTTTTCTTGAACTTTACCTTCCGCAGAACTCATTGCAGCAAGTTCTGTAGCACCTGATTGCTTATAAAACTTTGTTTCTTTTGTTCTTGTATTTACTAACACGAATCCAACTGTAGATTCATCATTCCCTGATGATGTTATTCCAGTGTACCAATATGAATTATTATCATCCCCATAAACTAATGACATTCCAGGTGTAACTTTTAATACTTTATCTTCTGATAAAAACGAATTTAACCATCCCTTAACATATATACCCCAATGATTTAATTGAGTTTTAATAAATCTTTCAGGTTGAATCCTATCTACCCATGAAGGAGCATCAGCAATATCATATCTTTCAATTTTTCCTGATTGAGCATCTACAAGGACAACCCCGATTGCATTATTACCACCATATCCAACTTCTTTTTTAAATAAAGTAATTACCCAATAAGGTTTACCATTATCATCAATTTCAAAAGTAAAATCCGTCATCCCAATATTTGCATATCCGTGAAAATAAACATGTCTTTTTAAATAATCATTAAAGAATCCATTTGGTTGATATTTGATTTTGATCGGACTATCTCCAAGTTTTTGTACCAACTTAACATCTTGAGGATTGCTTGCAGATACCATCACATACCCGTTAGTACCCTCACGGTTATCTTTCCATTTCCAAAAACTTCGATGCAATAATGGCGCAACCCAATATAGACTATTATTTACTTTTTGAATACTAAATTCTCCTAACTCAGCTTGACTACCTAAAGCTGGGTCTTCTCCGATTTTTTTATCTCCTAGCTTCATAGCCATTTTTTGGTCTACTAAACGAATATTATTAACATCTATAGTACTGATATCTTTTAAAAAAGTACTTTCTTCGATGCTTCCAATAATATTTCGATATTTGCTCGAATGAAAGATAGGTGATGATGTGATAAATGGAACTATTGTAATGAAAATAATACCCACAATTAAAAATAACACTCCGAATTTATTGATTTTTTTCTTGGCTACACTATCAATTAAACAAATGAATACTCCAAAAAATAGCAAGAGAATTGGTAAACCCCAAAAAAACACATTCAAGACCGGTAATGTTTTATACCATATTAACAAAATTATTATCGTACTTATTATGTAACTAATTATTGAATTTATCTTTTTCATATTTCTCCTCCTAATAATTCTTATTATCTACCATTTTCCCAACTTACTTTTTAAAGTCATTAAAAGTTCATCAATTTCACCCTTTCTTAAAATCAATCTAATATCTTCACATAAATTGCACAAGGATTACCTGTACCCCACTCTTCGTATGGGTCAATTGTTTCAAATAGGATGAATCCAACTACCTCATAGAATTTTCTTGTACTCTCATATGGTGGATAATCAACATTTGCTGAAAGAGTCTTTACTTTTAAAAGTCTTACCCCTTCCTGTTTTAAATCATTAAAAACGTGATTAATCAACTCCTTTCCGATTCCTTGTTGTTGGCAGTCACGCTTTATTGCCATCCATGAAATTTCTACAACTTTAGTGCTTTGATTGTCAACAGTTATAAAACCTGTTACTTCGGAATTAAAGGAATTTTTAGCTACATAAAGTAACTGCTTCTGTAAATCATCCTTCATCTTATTCATTCCATCTTCATTGAAGTATTCATTTAACTCTTTTGCAATTGCTATGCACTCAGCTATGTAATGATAATCTCCTCTGATAATTTGCATAACATATACCTCTCTTTTTATTAGATATTTTAGACATTTTTTATTTATTCCTCTGACACTAATTTAATCAAAACTACTTCTGGTTTAATATTAAATCTAATTGGCAAAACACTTTCACCTAAACCACCATTTATGATCATTGAGGTAAAACCTGAGTCAAATTTACCATAATCAAACTTTGGAAAAAAGCCCTGACCTGGTGCAATTATTGGCCCTATAAATGGAATCCTGATTTGCCCTCCATGGGTATGTCCGACTAATACTAAATTAATTTGATTTTGAACAGCAGAAGAAAAAATATTTGGAGCGTGAGCAAGTAAAATCTTAGGCATAGAATCATCAACATTTTTAAGAGCTTTATCTAACCGATCTCTTCCTAAATATGGGTCGTCAACGCCTAATATCCATATATGAGAATTTCCTTTGCTCAACTTATACGAACTATTTTCCATTATATTTATACCTAATGATTCTAATTCTTCTCTACTTTGAAAATCAACCCACCACTCATGATTACCCGGTACAAAAAAGATTTGTTTGGACTTTAAATGCTGCAATAATTTCACCGCAGGTTCTATCCTTGGGTTCCGTTTATCTATCAAATCCCCCGTTACTGCAATCACATCAAAATTTTCCTGATTAATGATCTTAATTAACCAACTTTGATTTTTACCAAACTCTTTACTATGTAGATCACTTAAATGAAGAATTGTAAAACCCTCAAATTCTGTTGGTAAATTTGGAACGACAATTGTATATCTTTTTACCGAAATCGAATATCGTTGAAAATACCAAACCATCAATATCAGAATACAAACCATAATCGCAATAATTGCTCTACCAGATAAAAGTTTAAACCTCAATAAATCATCTCCCTGCTAAAATATACACTTATTCAATAGCCTCAAAATTATAGATTTCGACTTGACTGTCATTTAAAATTTTCGCTGTTCTAATTAATTTTATTTCACTTAACCAATTAGAATTTTCCTTAAACAAACTAACAATTTCATCATTAATTTCAATAGTTTCGATAAACATATCTTCAGATATATTCATAGTTGCTAACTGACTGGATAACGTTTTAATTATATCATTAACTACTTCAGCTGACTTTGTTTTATCTAATATTTGACTAATTACTATTTCATTCATATTATCTTGATAAGATGATGCGGTGATATTAATTATTCCGGAAAGAGGTTGACCTCCCCATGGATTAGGTAAACTCACTTCTCCCACATACTCTTCTCCAGTTTCAAATTCA
This sequence comes from Halanaerobiales bacterium, assembly GCA_030627905.1. Classification (GTDB taxonomy): domain Bacteria; phylum Bacillota; class Halanaerobiia; order DY22613; family DY22613; genus JAGMES01. The sequence continues at coordinate 6,395 of DAOVRZ010000114.1, read as the reverse complement.
TATCCATATATATAAGGGTTGTGGAGAAGAGAGATACTTTTTGATAATACAACTGTTAATTGTTCATCTGAGCCTAAAATAATTGACATAAACTGTTTAAACTGATTTTTTTCTTCATCTGTTTCTAATTGTTCGGCAACTGTATTACTGATCTCATACATAGTTTTCTTTAACTCAGGCAAATTTGTAAACTCTACAAAAGTTCCATATTCATCTACTTTATATCTTGTTACTACTCCATCCACCATCTTCAAGATTATTTTACTCAAATCATCTTGTTCTATATTTGTTAAATTCATATCATCATTTTTCCATTCGAGAATATACCCATCATCTAAAACATCAATTACTGTGATTGTAAAAGTTGTCTTTGATTCTGAAACTATAATGTCATTCTTTAAAACTTGCTTTGTAAATTTATATCTCTGCATATCACCTTGCTGCCATTCAGGAAAAAAACAAACGACTTCACTCTGAGCAGCATCTACACTCCCAAAACATATAAATAACAAAACCATAAGTATAGACATTACTTTAAAATTAATTTTTCTCATGATTGTCCCCCTCTTATCTCTAAATTATTGATTTTTTCCATTATCATTATATCACCATAAAACTATATTATCTACTTAGTATCACACCAAATATTAAAAACAGAGTCTTTTTTTACCTAATAAAAGCTTATCCCAACACTCATCAGGGCATAATAAATCTATAATAAGAAGTGATTTAAAATCTCAAGAGATAAAAAAACTATATTTCAAACTAAGAGCCCTTTGAAACGATTGGTGAGAAGAATGCATTTTTCTGCAAAGTTTGTCAGTATTGTTTCATCATTTTCATCTTTTCCCCAAAATATGATTTTTTTCATTTAGTTATAACCTCACTAAATTATTTGATAAAATCATACTATTGATTAATAACAAATTCTATTCATAACCTCTATCAAAAAACTAATCCATCCTTTTAGAAATTTCTCCCTAACTTGTTTTTATCTGTAAATACGTCTAGAATCAATGCTACAATTGCTCTACTTATATTACAATTATGTGTTTCGAATTTTTGTGAACCAACTTGATATACTTTTAACTTGTCTTGGATTAATCTTTCTACATTTAAATTTACTAAAGTAAGTAAAATACACCTATAAAGAACATAAAATGTGATGTTTTTGTGTAACAACCATTTTTATATATTATAAAATTAGTGTAACAATAAATGCTTTTTTCTTCATTATCTCAGCTAAAAAGTACCTTTTCAACAATATATATATAAAGAAAAGGGCCAGCGCTGGCCCCAAGTTACATTTACATACCTATTTCTTGCTACCAAAAAAATACCTACTGAAATCCCGCATTCAGAAAAGTTATATCTAAATGTTTATGAATCAATACTTTTATAATAATCATCAATCGAATCTGCCCAAATCAATCTTGGTTTCTTTACACGATAAGGAAGATCAATACAATCCAGTGTATTCTGCATTTTACTAACTATTATTGATCAATAAGCTCATCAGAATTATTGAATGAAGCTTCACTAAGAAAATCTAATGTTACTGCTAGTTCTTGCACAGGATTCTCTCTAATTTCGATGTCAACCATAACAAAATAATTTTTTTCAATTCTCCTTATCTTTCGTTTTTCATCTCTTGTAATTCCAATTTGACCTACTTGTAAAATAAAATCAAAAATCACACAACTATCAACTATTTTATCATCTAAATCATATAATCTATAACTATATTTTTTCTATTATTCCTCATATCTAAACATACAAATTTAAATACATTGTATTCTTAAATTTTAGTATCTATTGTTCTCAAAATTCTTTATGCATTCCACATTTATACTTCAACATAGACACAAAAAGTCCTCTATTTCAGATATTTTTTGAATATATAAAGTTTATATTTTTTATAATTATTCTATGGTTTTGATTTCTTTACAGTCTTCTAGCTAACATTGTAATAACAAAAACCGGGATATTATCAATGGAATCTTTTACAAATTCTCAGCTTTTTGAGATATGCAAAACTTACTTTTAGTTTTTTATTGTTTCATTTTATTTTTCATTATCAATATTTAACTTAAATAAAAGAGCCAACGTTGGCCCAATTCACAAATCTTATTCTCTTAAAATTTAAGTTATTGATCTCAAATTATAATAACCTGCTTCCATTCGCTCTGCTTTCATAACTTCTTTACCATAAGCATTTCGAAGTTGTAAACTATAAACAACAGGAAAGCTCTTTAGAATATTATCCTGTCGATGAGCAGTAAAACAAATAAGTTGGATTCGATTTGCTTTTGCTACCTGAAAAACTGTTTCTAATATATGCGGTGACGAAGCCCTGCCAAAAGGATTATCTGCCATGATCACTTTCCAGACATCATGTTTTCCTTCCAATTTTTTTCGAATATGACTGATCATAATCATAAACATAGTTATATAAATACTATACTCTTCCCCAACAGACCAGCGTGAAACTTCATCCCATGGTGAATAGTCAGGTTTATGATGACGAATAATTGATTCCTTGCGAGGCTTATAAACCGTAATTCTACATTCTTCAATCGGTGCCATCACATTGATCAGATTGCGTGATTTTAACATCTCTTCCATCCGGCGATCTATTTCATCATCATCTTTACCTTCCTGCTTCCACTGTTGCAAATCTTTTAGTACTTGCTGCAAATATAAATATATTTTATTCTCACTTTCGTCTTCATCTGTTATTTTCCAATTAATACGAATCACTTCGATATCATGTCCGAAGATTTTAACTCTTGAATTTTTCGGAATCTCGATAACACTATCATAAATCGTTTTAGCGCGACGCAAGCAAAGATGAGTAAGATGTTTCATATTCTTATTACTTTCTTGCAAAGTTTGTTGAAACTGAGTTTGATAGTGGTCTAAACCTTCAAAGATACGCAAAAACTGAGTTTCAACAAAATCATAATCATACAAACGCTGATCTTCCATAATCATTTTTACATCACGAATAATTAGATAAAGAAATCACATCATTCCAAATGCGCTCTAACTCTATATCTAATCTATGACTAATTAATTCATACGTCTGATTAGTTTCATTTTGCCAATCACGGCTACTTTTCATCTTCTGCGCCAGCATTTTTCTTCTATCTTTCAGCTGTTTAATCTGCCTACAAACATCTTTATACTCATCTTCATACAAGACTGATGAATATTCTGCTGGTGAACGTTCAAACTTTTTTTCGATATCGTTAGCCGAATCTTCCCACACTCTTTCAGTTGAACCCACATCAATTTTGATCTGATCCCAGTACTCTTTTTGTTTCTGACATTCCTGCTGTTGGTCAAAAGTTAACTTTTTTGCATGAATAATTTCTTCCCATGTAACTTTATGATGATGCTCAAAAAGCCAATCTGATTCAATCTCTATTTCTTTAATATATCTTAAAGCGTCATCATATTCTTTTTGAAATTTATTCAATAAAGTCTGAATATTAGCCCAATCAGTTTGTTTTATATATAATCGACTATTAATTGTGTCTACATTTTGTCTTACCATTTCATATGAATCACTAGTATTTATAAAAGATTCTATTACTTCTAACCCATAATTCCGATAATCTTCTTTATGAGCTTCTTTTTGTTTATTAGTTTCTTTTATTTCTTGCTTTTTATCTGCTACCTTTTGAATATTTTTTCTATTTTCTTCATCCCATCTTTTAATTTGTGCTCGAATTTGAGATATCTTTCGTTCAAGTTGATTTTCCTCTTCTTTTTTGGGAATGTACATTTGATAGAGCGTAACAAATCCCTGTAACTTTTCAATTATCTTTTCTTCATTGAGTAGTAAAGTTCTCGTTTCTTCTAAGATTATTCTTTGACTTTCATCTTCATTCTTTAGATGATCTCTTCTATTAATACCTTCTTCAATTTTCTGATCCAACTCTTTTTTCTTTTGATTCAATTGCTCAATCTCTTCATTTAAAGAAGCAATCTCCTTTTCTGTATATCGGCGGTAAAAAGCCTCGACTTTCCCTTTTAATTGAGCAAAAATTTCTTCCTCAGACCTTACTTCTTGCAATATTTTTTCTTTATCTTGAATCTTTTCTTCCATCTGATCTCAATATTGGTTAAAAACTTCATCAGAAGTATAAACACGAATCATTTCTGGTTGATATAAATATAGATTCTCTTCCCAAAGTGTTAAAAGTTCACCTGTGCTATATTCTTTTGCTAAATTTTTATCACTTTTTACAAGAAATTAAAGTGGAATATCATGTGACCATTCTTTAAATTGTTTCATTACATATTTGACAATGTTTATCTGATTTTCTTCAATCAAAATCGTATATGGAAGTAATGGTTGATGTTTTAAATAAGCCATTTTTTCTTCTTCAGAAATCTGTTCTTCTAAATGTTCACTTTGAAGACGATTTTCTTTTAACTTATTTTTCAGATTTAGCTTCTCTTCCTTATGAAGTTCTAATTGATCTTCATGCTCTTGCAATCCTTCTTCAGGACTATAAATATCATCTTCTGAAACATAATCTTGTAAATCAGCTTTAACTTCTTTATATCGTTCAAACTAGGCTTTAACTAATGCTAATTGATCTCTATATTCATCATCTTGACCTCTAGCATCTTCCATTTTATCTTGCAGTAATTTTGAATCCTTATTTAAAGATTTTATCTGATCCTCTATAGTTAAAAGTTTATTTTGCAAATGTTCACTTTCTTTTTCCCAGGCAAATCTTAATTGTTGTTTTACTTCTATTAATTGTTTTTGCAGTTCTGGCTCAGATTGTTCCAACAAATTTAACTTATTCTGATAGTTTATTACCTCTTTTTTAGCCTCTTCAGCCTGATTATAATAATATAGTGCAGTTTTTTCTATTTGGCTTTGTGTTAATTTTTTTAACAAATCATCTAATGCACGTTTTGCTTCATTCTCAAAATCTGAAAACGTCTTTGCCAGACGAATCAATTCCTTAGTCTTTTCATCATACTTCTGTTTAAACTGATCCAACTTTTGAACTTCTTCAACAACTGCCTCAGCATGTTGCCTAATCACTTCAAAATCCTTAATATTCGCCTTAATTATTGGTATTTCAAGCAACATGTTTCGATATTCCGAAAAAGCAGTAAACAACTCTTTTTTCCTCTTTTCATCCTGAAAGATCATTTCCTCAACACCAGGAATCAGCATATTATCAAGTAACTGCTTGGTCGTTTTGCTTTTTTCAAAAAATCTATCTACACCACCTTCAGAGCCATTTGTATCTCGAATATTTTTCCACTCTTCTGGAAGGATGCGATAATGTTTAAGGCGTTCTTGATATGATCTAATTTGGTCAAAAATATGAATCCTATATTCTCCATGTTCTTTAATCCAATCCTTGAACTCCTGATATCTAATTATAGTTTCCCGGCTAAAAAGGTCCGCACTTTTAACCAATGGCAAACTCTCAATCGTCAAATCCGAATCTTCATCATATTCATCTTTTCATTTGGCAAAATAGTTTGCATCACCAATTGAATCAGTAATGTTTTTCCCCCACCATTTGCTAAAAGCAAGATAGTATCCTGACTATCAAGCTGAAATGTGATATCAGGCAACTGCTTTTTTCCACTGTCATATTGAATATTTGTCACACGGATACGATTAATACGTGGCACATCGAATCCCCCTTTGCTTATCTAATAATTCCTGATTCTAAAGGCAAGGATTTATCTAATATTTTTAACAAATGTTCCTTACATTCACTATGGAAATAATATTTCACAACTAGATGTTCCATCTTAGGTAATAACCTAATTTCATGATCTTCAAAAACCTGTACCAGACCTTCGTTTTCTAAAAAGTCCAATACTCTCAATATAAAACTGATCCGGTTGTTTTTTACTCTTCTTAAATTCTTTTTTTCGTCAATCTTAGGAAGCTCATGCCATATCTGAGCTACACTGCTTAAATTGAGCTTTAACTCTTCTTCTGGCTCACTTTCCAATATCCTATCAACATGACGTGTAACTGTCTCTTCCAATTCTTCAATCGGTACAAACTGACGAGTTGTCAAAGATTGATCCTCACTGTTATAAAACTTAGCAAGCAAACAGAGCATCACAAAATACGCCAGATATAGATAACTATTAGGGATGTACAAATAATAATTTCCTCAATTCTAAAAATTAACTTTACAAATTAAGAAAAATACTGTATACTTTTTTAAAAAAAGAAAAGGATGTCTAAAATGAAATTAGCAAATTATTATCCCGTAAAAGTTGAAGCAGCGATGAAAAAACATTATGATACGTTAACAGAAAAAGATAAAAGACAATATGCAGCAGTAGAAGCTATGAAGCTAGGATATGGAGGGCAAAAATACATTGTAAGCATT
>DAOVRZ010000026.1:0-50498 GCA_030627905.1 Halanaerobiales bacterium | reverse complement strand
TATCTGAAATTGAGATGATAACAAAATCGGAAATGCAGCAGTTATTATTTGATTTTAATAATACAAAAACAGAGTATCCAAAAGATAAGACAATTCAGCAACTGTTTGAAGAACAGGTAGAAAAAACACCAGAGAATATTGCTGTGGTCTTTAAAGAACAAAGTTTGACATATAGAGAGTTAAATAAAAAGGTTAACCAATTAGCTAAAGTATTAAGAAATAAAGGAATATGTCCAGATCAGGTGGTAGGAATTATGCTGGATCGTTCTTTAGAAATGATTATTGGGGTATTGGCCATCGTTAAAGCAGGAGGAGCATATTTACCAATTGATCCTGAATATCCTCAGTCAAGAATTGAATATATGCTTAAAGATAGTCAAATTGAATTTTTAGTATCACACAGAGATTTGACAGATAATCTTGATTTTACAGGTGAAATAATAGATGTTGATGATAAAAATCTTTACAAAGGTGATGCGTCGAACTTAGAAAGAGTTCATACATCTAATAATCTTGCATATGTAATCTATACTTCAGGTACAACAGGTAAACCAAAAGGTAATTTAACAATGCAATATAATGTAGTTCGAGTTGTAAAAAATACTAACTATATCGATATTAAAAAAGAAGATAAGATCTTACAACTTTCCAATTATGCTTTTGATGGTTCAGTCTTTGATATTTACGGAGCATTGTTAAATGGAGCTACTCTTGTATTAATTAAGAAAGATGCATTATTAGAGTTATCACAACTTACAAAAGTAATAAAAGAAAAAGAAATCTCTGTTCTATTTATTACAACGGCTTTGTTCAATGCATTAGTTGATCTAAATATCACCTGTTTTGAAAATGTAAGAAAAGTATTATTTGGTGGAGAAAGAATCTCAGTAAAACATGCTAAAAAAGCATTAGAATATATGGGTAAAGATAAGCTTATCCATGTTTATGGGCCAACGGAAAGTACTGTATATGCAACTTATTATTATATAAACGAGATTGCTCCTAAAGTAGATAATATCCCTATTGGAAGTCCATTGGCTAATACTGAGATTTACATTCTTGATAAAAATAATAATCTTTCGCCAATTGGAGTGGGAGGAGAGTTATGTATTTCTGGAGATGGACTGGCAAAAGGGTATTTGAATCGACCAGAGCTAACAGCAGAAAAATTTACCCAAAACCCATTTGCTCCAACAGAAAGGATGTATAGAACAGGAGATTTAGCAAGATGGTTGCCAGATGGTAATATAGAGTTCCTGGGACGGATTGATGAACAGGTGAAGATAAGAGGTTTCAGAATAGAACTTGGAGAGATTGAAAATCAATTACAAAGTATTGAAAATATTAAAGATGCCAAAGTAATTGTTAGAAACGATTCATTGGGTAACAAATATTTATGTGCATATTATGTGTTGAATAAAGAAATGACGACTTCTGATATTAAAGAAGAATTAAGTAGAGTATTACCAGAATATATGGTTCCAACACATTTAGTCTGTTTAGAAGAAATGCCATTGACACCGAACGGAAAAGTAGATACTAAAGCTTTACCTGAGCCTGATCTTAATGCAAGAAAAGCTGAATATGTTGCACCTACAAGCGAAAAAGAAAAGATATTAGCAGATATTTGGTCTCAGGTTTTAGGTGTTGAGAGAGTAAGTATTAAAGACAGTTTCTTTGAACTGGGTGGTGATTCCATAAAAGCTATCCAGATTATTGCTAGAGCAAATCAGCAGAAATTAAAACTTACTGTAAAAGAAATATTTAAACACAAAACAATAGAAAACATGGTTAATAATGTAGATTTAGAAGTTTCAAATGCAATAATTAGTCAAAAAGAAGTAGAAGGTCATGTATTGTTAACACCAGCTCAGAAATGGTTCTTTGATCAGAATTTGAAACGCAAAGATCACTGGAATATGGTGAATATATTTAATCTTAACCATGATGCGGATTTTGAATTATTAGAAAAAGTCTTACAAAAAGTAATTAATCACCATGATGCACTGCGGATTGCTTATGACTTTGAAGAAGATCAGATAATTCAAGATAATAGGAAAGCTTTAGATGTGACATTTAAACTACAATATGAAGATATAAGTGGATATGCTTATGAACAACAGGTAGAAAAAATTCTTGGGATAAGCGAAAAAATCCAGAGTTTTGATATTACAAAAGATTTATTATTTAGAGCAGTAGTAATTGACTTAGGAGAAAACGATCAACGTTTGTTGATTGCAGTTCATCATTTGGTGATGGATGGTATATCATGGAGAATTCTCTTAGAGGATATTGAATTATTATATCATTCTAACCTTAATAAAGAGTTGCCATTAAAGACCACTTCATTTAGAGAATGGAGTGAAAAGTTAGCTGAATATGCAGTGAACAAAGAGATTGATGTAGATTATTGGAAAGCAATAGATCTTTCTAAAGTTGAAACTTTTTATGAGTTAGACGTAAAAGAAAATTATCTAGAAGATCATAAAGTTTTACAATTTGAATTGAATCAAGAGCAGACACAACAATTACTTACTAAAGCACATTGGTCATATAATACTGTGATGAATGACATATTGTTATCTAGTTTATTACCAGCATTATCAGAACCATTAGGTACGAAAAGCATTCTGTTAAATCTTGAGGGTCATGGACGAGAAGAGATTTTAGAAGATATTGATTTGTCACGGACAATTAGCTGGTTTACCAGTATCTACCCGGTTTATCTGGTTAAACAGGCAACTGTTGATCAGACGATTAAATATGTTAAAGAAAGTTTGCGTATGATTCCTGAAAAAGGAATAAACTACGGAATTGCACGATATTTACAAGATGATGAGTACCTACAACAGATAAATCCTGTAATATCCTTTAACTATTTGGGTCAGTTTGATATAGGATTTGGTCAGGTTCAGGAAGAAAGTACCAATGATGAACAAAATTTATTATACAATTGCAATGAATTACCAGGAGAAGCTTTTCATAAGCAAAATAGTCATCAGTATTTGATAGATATTTATGGAGTGGTTTCAAATGGGAAATTACAGATGAATATCAAATATAATCAGAAATATTTCTCTGACAAAACGATGGAAGAGATCAAAAATCTTTATCAGCATAATTTAATTGAGACAGTTGATCATTGTTTAGGTCAAGAGCAACGGATATATACAGTATCTGATTTTGGATTGGAAAATGTAATTTCCAAAGAGAACTTTGAAAGAATATCAGAAGTGATTGATGTTGCAAATTCAGATATATACCCTTTAACACCAATACAGGAAGGTCTGTTGTTTCATAATATTTATGATGAGGATAGTAATAATTATTATTATGAGCAACTATGTTATTGTTTTAAAGGAAAGATAGATGTAGAACAATTGAAAAAAGCATGGCAGATTATGATAAATCGGTATGATGTTTTAAAAGCTCAATTCTTCTTTAAAGATATTGATAGACCAATTCAGGTCTTTGCTGAAGAGATAAATGCTAAAATTGAGGACTTCGACATTTCCAATTTAGATAAAGAAGATCAGGAAGCATTTGTTGAAAGATTTAAGAAGCAAGATTTGCAGAATAAATTTGATCTATCACAAGAAAGTCCAAATAGACTTACAATTATTAAACTATCTGATACAAAATTGTTATTATGTTGGACATTTCACCATATTTTGCTTGATGGATGGAGTTGTCAAACTATATTACAGGATTTTGTCAAAATTTATACCTGTTTAGTTAAGAATTTACCATTCCCTAAAAAATCAGTTCAGTTTAATTCTTATCTTGAGTGGTTAAAAAATAAAGATAAAGAAAAGGGAAAACAGTTTTGGAAAAAGTATTTACAGGATTTAGTACAGCCAACATTATTACCTGATATTATGAAGAAAGATGACAAGTCTGTTATCACAGAACAAAAGAAGTTTAATATAGAATTTAATAAAGAAAAGACTAGTCAATTAGTTGAATTTTGTAAAAGTTATAATATTACTTTGAATGCGTTGATTCAAACCGCATGGGGAGTATTATTACAGAAATATAATAATACCAATCAAAGTTGTTTTGGAATGACAGTATCAGGGCGTCCAATAGATTTAGATAAGGTAGAAGAGATTGTGGGAATTTTTATCAATACTATACCTGTTGTAGTAACCACAGATAATAAAGATAGCTTTATAGATTTATTGACTAGAGTAAATGACAATCTGATTGAGATTAGAGACTATGAATATATTTCATTGGCTGAAATACAAAGTTTAAGTAATCATGCAGAACTATTTGATTCGTTTATCGCTTATGAGAATTATCCAGTGAAAGAAAGCAATAGTGAATTTGAAATGGAATTAGATTCAATATTTGAAATGACCAATTATGATATGTCAATCAGTGTACTTCAAAGTTCTGAAAATGTAGTTATAAACATGCAATCAAATTCAAAAAGATTTCCGACATTATTAATTGAGTCTATTATAGAAAACTTCCGTAATTTGATTTTATATATTCTTCAAAGTCCAGAAGACTCAGTAGAAAAATATTCGATTGTTTCTGCAAAAGAGAAAGAAAGATTGCTTCATGAATTTAATGATACTGCTATGGATTATCCAAAGGACAAAACATTATCTGAACTATTTGAAGAGGAAGTGAATAAAAATCCCGAACAACTAGCTATTATCTTTGGTGAAGAGAAACGAAGCTATCAAGAATTGAACCACCGTTCTAATCAATTGGCTCGTTATCTTAGAGATAAAGGGGTTGGTCCTGATACTATTGTAGGTATGATGCTTAATCGTTCAACAGAGATGATGATTGGTATTATGGGAATTTTAAAGGCAGGAGGAGCCTATCTACCAATTGATCCTGAATATCCTCGGACAAGAATTGAATATATGCTTAGAGATAGTCAAATTGAATTTTTAGTATCACACAGAAATTTGGCAGATAATATTGATTTTACAGGTGAAATAATAGATGTTGATGCTAAAAACATATACAAAGGTGATTATTCAAACTTAGAAAAAATTCATACTGCTAATAATCTTGCATATGTAATCTATACTTCAGGTACAACAGGTAAACCAAAGGGTAATTTAACAATACAATATAATGTAGTCCGAGTCGTAAAAAATACTAACTACATCGATATTAAAAAAGAAGATAAGATCTTACAACTTTCTAATTATGCATTTGATGGATCAGTCTTTGATATTTACGGAGCATTGTTAAATGGAGCTACCCTTGTATTAATTAAGAAAGATGCATTATTAGAGTTATCACAACTTACAAAAATAATAAAAGAAAAAGAAATCTCTGTTCTATTTATTACAACAGCTTTGTTTAATGCACTGCTTGATCTAAATATCACCTGTTTTGAAAATGTAAGAAAAGTATTATTTGGAGGAGAAAGAATCTCAGTAAAACATGCAAAAAAAGCATTAGAATATATGGGCAAAGATAAGATTATCCATGTTTATGGGCCAACGGAAAGTACTGTATATGCAACTTATTATTTTATAAACGGGATTGATTCAAAAGTGGATAATGTGCCAATTGGAAGTCCACTGGCTAATACTGAGATTTACATTCTTGATAAAAATAATAAGCTCTCACCAATTGGAGTTGGAGGAGAGTTATGTATTTCTGGTGATGGATTGGCAAGAGGATATTTGAATCGACCAGAGCTAACAGCGAAAAAGTTTATTCAAAATCCATTTGTTTTAAGAGAAAGAATGTATCGAACAGGAGACTTAGCTAGATGGTTACCAGATGGTAATATAGAATTTTTAAGTAGAATAGATAATCAAGTTAAGATTAGAGGATTTAGGATTGAGTTGGGAGAGATCGAAAATCAATTAATGGATTATGAGGGTATTAAAGAGGCCAGTGTAATTGACTTAGTAGATGAAACAGGTAGTAAATATTTATGTGGTTATATTGTGACTGAGAAAGAAATATCCATTTCAGCTATCAAAGATTATCTGGCTAAAAAATTACCCATATATATGGTTCCAGCTTATTTTATAGAACTGAACAAAATGCCACTAACACCACATGGTAAAATAGATCGAAAAGCTTTACCAATACCAGATGGGGTAAATACTTCATTAGAAGAGTATGTAGCACCGTCAAATGAAATTGAAGAAAAAATGGTTTTAATCTGGTCTAAAATTTTGGGAGTCAAAAAGGTTGGTGTAACAGACGATTTCTTTGCTCTTGGAGGACATTCTTTAAAAGGAATTCAATTGGTAGCTAATATAGCAAAAGAATTTAATGTTGAAGTACCATTAAAAGAAATTTTTGAAAGTCCAACAATTAGAGGTATTGTTGAATTGATTGGTAGTTTGGATGAATCAACTTATAATTCAATAAAACCTGTTAAAGAGAGTGAATATTATCATGTTTCTTCTGCACAAAAAAGAATCTACGCATTAAGGCAGTTAGAAGATGAAGACAGTACTGCTTATAATATACCTTTTATAATGGAGATAGAAGGTGAACTGGATATAGAAAGGTTTGAAAAAGCTTTGAAAGCATTAATAGATCGCCATGAATCTTTGAGAACATATTTTGATGTGGTTGATGGTAAAGCAGTGCAGAGAATTTTACCTGAAGTAGACTTCAAATTAAAAGTTAGTAAAGTAGATGAAGCAGAAATTAATGAGCGAATTAAGCAATTTATTCAATCATTTGATTTAGCTAAAGCACCATTGATGAGAGTAGAAATTGTTCAATCTAATAAAAAGCAATTACTTATGCTGGATGTGCATCATATTATCTCAGATGGTGTATCTATGAATATCTTCTTTAATGATCTGACTGCCCTTTATGATGGTAGAGAACTTTCTGAGTTAGAAGTTCAGTACAAGGATTTTTCAGCTTGGCAAAATCAGTTGCTAACCTCATCTCTGATGAAAGAGCAGGAAAGTTACTGGCTAGATAGATTTAGTGGAGAAATCCCTGTGCTTAATATGCCGACAGATTATCCACGTCCAGTAGAGATGACTTTTGCTGGAGATTATTATAAACATGAGTTGAGTTCTGAGTTAATGAAGAAACTAACTGAATTTACCTCTAGAAATAATGTTACTTTATATATGCTCTTGCTTGCAGCATATAATATTCTCTTATCTAGATACAGTGGTCAAGAAGATATCATAATTGGTTCACCGATAGCTGGTCGTGATCATGCTGATCTGGAAAATGTCTTAGGAATGTTTGTCAATACATTGGCGATGAGAAATTATCCGACTAAGGATAAGACATTTGCTGATTTCTTAAAAGAAGTTAAAGATAATTCCTTAGACGCTTTTGAGAATCAACAGTTCCAGATTGAAATGTTGATTGACAAGCTGAACTTAACAAGAGATTTGAGTAGAAATCCATTATTTGATGTTACCTTTATTGTCCAGAATGCTAACCAGTTGGATTTTGCGACTGATAATCTCAAATTCAGATTTTACGATTTCGACTATAATATTGCTAAATTTGACTTGACACTTGCGGTATATGAAAATGGTCTGGATGAAGAAATGAACTTCTATTTTGAATATAATACAGGATTATATAAAAAGGAGACTATTACGCGGTTAGCAATACACCTTGAGAGGATTATTTGGACGGTCTTAGCTAACCCTGAACTCGCCTTGAGTGAAATAGAATTTATCACCGAGGAAGAGAAACAACAATTGTTAGTCGATTTTAATCAGACCTATGCAGAATATTCAGCAGAGAAAACTATTCATCAGCTCTTCATGGAACAGGTTATAAGAGTACCTGATAATATAGCTGTTGTCTTTGGTGAAGAAAAACTGACCTATCAAATGCTAGATGATCGAGCCAATCTCTTAGCTGCAAAATTAAGAGCTGCTGGTATCAAGGCGAATGAGATTGTTGCTATCATGGTCGAAAGGTCTGTAGAAATGATAATTGGCTATCTTGGTGTATTAAAGGCGGGAGGAGCATATTTGCCAATCGATCCAGAGTATCCTAAGGCTCGAATCGAATATATGCTGCAAGATAGTAATGCTAAACTATTGCTTACTGAAGATAAATTAATGAACTCTGTAGAGTTCTCTGGTCAAATGATAGATCTAAAAGATCCTAATTTATATCTGGGAGAAGTTAAATTTCTAGATAACATTAATAATTGTCGAGATTTAGCTTACTTAATCTATACTTCTGGAACGACTGGACTACCAAAAGGTGTAATGATAGAACATCGCGGAATTGTCAACCTTCAGAAATTCTTTGTTAGCTACTTAGGCATTCTGGAGACTGATAGAGTTCTTCAGTTTGCTACCTGTGCGTTCGATGCAGCAGTTCTAGACTGCTATATGGCATTACTAACAGGAGCGAGTCTACATCTGGTCTTAACAGATGTAATCAAAGACTATCGTAAATTTGAAGATTTTTTGAATGAACAGGGTATTACCATTGTTCTTTTACCACCTATTTATTTAAGCAATTTAAATCCAGCTAATGTCCAGACATTAAGAAAACTCTTAACTGGAGGCTCAGCCACCAATTTTGACTTGATTGAAAAATGGAACAATTCGAACAGGGAGTATATTAATGCTTATGGACCAACTGAGACGACTATTTGTGCTACTGCCTGGAAGGCAGAAGGAGGAGATTACCATACTGTTCCAATCGGTCAACCGATCACAAATACCAGGGCATATATCTTAGATGAACAGATGAATTTAGTTCCGATAGGAATAGCTGGCGAACTTTGTATCTCTACTGTTGGTCTTGCCAGAGGATATCTCAACCGTCCTGAGCTTACTAAAGAAAAATTTGTTGATACTCTAACCTTTGGTAGACTTTATAAGACTGGTGATCTAGCCCGGTGGTTACCAGATGGCAATATTGAATTCTTGGGGCGGATTGACCATCAGGTTAAGATCAGGGGATTTAGAATAGAGTTGGCTGAAATTGAGAATCACTTGTTACAGCATGAAGAGATTATAGAAGTAATTGTTATTGATCGTGAAGATAAAAATGGAAATAAATATCTGGTTGCATATCTAGTCAGCTGCCGAAAACTCGCTCATGCGGAACTGATAGAGTATCTACAGGTTTATTTGCCTGAATATATGATTCCAGCTTATTTCATCCATTTACCAGAAATGCCTTTGACTTCTAGTGGTAAAATCGATCGAAAGGCTTTACCAGCACCAGAGCTAAGCAGTAGTAATACTTATATGGCACCAACTACTGAGAAAGAAGAGGTATTGGCAGCTATCTGGGCAGATGTACTGGGAGCTGAACCGGTTGGTGTTGAAGATAATTTCTTTGAGTTGGGTGGAGATTCAATTAAGGCGATTCAGATTCTGACAAGAGCCAGACAACATAAGATCAATCTGACGGTAAAAGAGCTATTTAGACATAGGACAATCTCTGCATTACTAAAAAATGTAGATTATTCTGGAGAAGGATTAAATATTTCCCAGGCAGATGTGGAGGGTGAAGTCTTCTTAACACCGATTCAAGAGTGGTTCTTTGCACAGAATCTGGTCAAGCGAGAATATTGGAATCAGACCAATCTATTCAAGTTACCAGATGATGTTGATTTAGAACTTTTAGAGAGAGTTTTTGTCAAGATTATCTCTCATCATGATGCTTTACGGATGGGATATAAATTTAATAATGGAGTGGCTCAATTTAATCGTCGCATGGATCAGATTAAGTTTAAATTAGAACTGATAGATTTGAGTCAAGACTTATCTGATATTAAGAAAAGTAAAATACTGCAAATTAGTGAAGAGATACAAAATGAACTAATCCTGGAAGAAGATCTCTTGCTAAAAGCTACAGTCTTTGATCTTGGTAATGAAAAAATACTGATGCTAATGATCCATCATCTGGTTGTAGATGGAGTATCGTGGAGAATCTTGGTGGAGGATATTGAACAATTATATGTTTCTAATCTAGAAATAAAATTACCATTAAAGACTACTTCTTTTAAAGAATGGAGTGCTTGTTTAGTTGAATATGCCAAAGAGGAACTTAACTTAAAATACTGGTATAATATCGATCAGACCAAACTGCTATTTTTAGCTAATCCTTTAGATAATGAAAGATATCTAAGAGATCATAAAAAACTTACTTTGGAGCTAAGTAGCAAAGAGACAGAGCTCTTACTAACTACTGCTAACTGGGTTTTTGGTACAAATGTTAATGATATCTTACTCACAGCACTTACTTTAGCAGTCTCAGAAGGGTTGCAGTTTGATCATTTTCTGGTTAACCTAGAGGGGCATGGTCGAGAAGAAATTATAGATCAAGTGGATATTTCGAGGACAGTTGGTTGGTTTACCAGTGCCTTCCCTGTATATTTTGCAAACCAGAGTACTTTGGAGAAGACTCTAACCCATGTTAAAGAAAGTCTGCGTAGAGTACCAAATAAAGGGATTAATTATGGTATAGGACGATTTCTCCAGAAAGATCAAAAATTACAATTACTAAACCCTGAGATTTCCTTTAACTATTTAGGACAATTTACGGATTCTGCTAAGAATTTTCTTAAAAGATCTGACTTAGAAGTTAAGAGTATTCATCCCGATAACCGTCATAACTTCATCATTGACATCAACTGTCTAGTAATTAATGGTCTACTAAAGATGAGTCTAAGTTATAATGAGAGATTTGTTGATGCCCAATTAATGGAAAAATTAAAAACTACTTATCTACAGAAATTGCAAGAGCTGATTGAACTCTGTGTCAAGCAGACAAAGAAAATATATACACCTTCAGATTTTGGTGTAGAAAATACGTTAAGTGAAACTGACCTTGAAACGATTGGACAGACTGTAAATTTAGAGAAGGTCAAGATATATCCATTAACATCAATGCAGGAAGGTATGCTTTATCATACGATTATCACCGAAGAGGGAAATGCCTATTATGAACAATTCTGTTTTTACCTCAATGGGCAAGTTGATGTCGCTAAATTCAACAGAGCATGGCAAGAGGTAGTGAACAGACATGAGATCTTACGGACTAAGTTTGTCTGGCAAAAGGTTAAAAATCCAGTTCAGATAGTGCTGCCTGAGATAGAAGCAGAATTTTCCTTCCATAATATTGCCGATATGGATGCACCTGAGCAGGCACAGTACCTTGAAAACTTCAAAAAAGAAGATTTAGCGAATAGGTTTGATTTTAACTCTGATAGATTAAATCGCCTGACATTACTTAAATTGTCGCCAGAAAAATATCTGATATGCTGGTCATTACACCATATTTTACTGGATGGTTGGAGTTTACCAATTGTGCTCGGTGATCTATTCAAGGCTTACCAAGCGCTGGTTAATGATACACCATTGCTACCAGAACCGGTCGCTCAATTTGGTAGCTATCTTGATTGGTTAAAAACTAGACCTGTCAAGAAAGCGGAGACTTTTTGGAAGCAATATCTACAGGATTTCACTGAACCTACATTGTTGCCTTTTGTTAACAAAAAACAACCTAAAGCTGACATAGTCGAAGTCGGTGTCAAAGAATGTACTTTTGCTGAAGATATCACCCAGAAAATTAATGAGTTCTGTAAGAAGTATAGCATAACTAGTAATGCCCTCATTCAAGCAGCCTGGGGTTTGCTCTTACAAAAATATAACAACACTGATTTAAGTTGCTATGGGATGACAGTATCAGGTAGACCAGCCGAATTGAAGAATGTTGAAAATATTGCAGGTATCTTCATGAATACATTGCCAATTATCATAAAATCTGTCGAGAAGCAAACGATACAGGATCTGCTAACTAAGATCAATATGGAGCTAGTTGAGCTAAGAGACTTTGAATATTTCTCTTTAGCACAGATTCAAAAATATACAGCTCATGTGGACAAACTCTTTGACTCGATTGTTGTTTTTGAAAACTATCCGATTAGTAGGACAGCTTCTGGTCAGGATATGGACTTTACTGTAGAGATCGACTCTATTTTTGAAATGACCAACTATGATTTGACGGTCTCTGTTGGCAATTCTGATAATTTCTTTATTAGATACACCTACAATAAAGCATCTTTGAACGTTGAGGCTGTAGAAACTATCAGTAAACATCTTTCACGCTTGCTTGATCTGATGATAACTGAACCGACAAAAGAACTCAGCAGAATTAGCATAATTACTGATGAAGAGAGAGAGTTAATTTTAGGCCAGTTCAATCAGACAACAGTGGATTATCCGAAGGAGAAGACAATCCATCGACTATTCGAAGAGCAAGTCTTAAAGACTCCAGATAATTTGGCTCTGGTCTATAATGATCAAAAATTCACCTATAAAGAGTTAAATGAGAAGGCAAATCAGTTAGCCAGGCTGTTAAGGGCACGGGGAGTTGGCCCAGATAATATTGTCGGTCTGTTACTTGATCGTTCTCCAGAAATGATTATTGGTATTTTGGCAATTATCAAAGCAGGAGGAGCTTATTTACCAATTGATATCAACTATCCAGAAGATAGAATCCACTTTATGCTTGAAGATTCTAAAACCAGACTCTTATTAACTCAAAAAGATATGGTAGATAGAATTAAATATTCTGGAGAGATTATCGACATAACTACATCAGAGCTTTACATCGGAGAGAGTACCAACTTAGAAGATGTAAATAAAGCTACTGACCTGATCTATATCATGTACACATCTGGCTCTACTGGTAAAGCCAAAGGAGTTATGATTGAACACCAAAATGTCAATAGATTAATTTCTAACTCTAACGTTTTAATTATTAATGAAACAGATCGCATCCTCCAGACTGGTTCTCTGGCCTTTGATGCTTCAACTTTTGAAATCTGGGGGGCATTCTTAAATGGAGGTGGGCTGTATTTAGCTCATAAAGATGACATGTTCTCAGCTGATGGGTTTGAGAAGAAGTTAAGAGAGTACCAGATTAATATAATTTGGCTTACTTCCCCATTCTTTAATCAGCTATTAGATGAAAATATCAATATTTTCGCTGGATTAAGAATGCTGTTGGTTGGTGGTGATGTGTTATCACCACGGCACATCAATCGTGTCAGAGAGGCTTACAAAGATTTAACAGTAGTCAATGGATATGGGCCAACAGAAAGTACGACCTTCACCACAACTTATATCATTGATCGGGAATTCCAGGAAAGTATTCCAATTGGTAAACCTATTTCTAATACCCAGGTTTATATAGTTGACAAATATAACAACTTACAACCTTTGGGTATACCGGGTGAGTTATGTATCTCTGGAGATGGTTTGGCTCGAGGATATCTCAATAGACTAGAGCTAACAGCAGAGAAATTTGTGGAAAATCCATTTAAACTTGGTACCCGGATGTATCGGACGGGCGATCTGGTCAAATGGCTTCCAGATGGCAATATAGAATTTATTGAACGAATTGACTTCCAGGTCAAGATTAGAGGATATAGAATCGAGTTGGATGAGATAGAAAACCACCTACTAGCTATAAAAGGTATTAAAGAGTGCATCGTTTTAGCCAGAGTTGACAAAAAAGGTAGTAAATATCTGTGTGCATACATTGTGCTGAATGACAAAGACCTAACTGTCAGTGACATTAGAGAAAAACTAGCGAAGAGTCTGCCAGACCATATGATTCCTGCCTATTTTATCTTACTTGATAAGATGCCATTGACATCTAATGGCAAGGTTGACCGGAGGGTTTTACCTGAACCTGAAGGCAATTTTAACACTGGGATCGAATATGTAGAGCCTGAAAATGAAACCGAGAGACGGATTGCCAAAATCTGGACAGAAATAGTCGGGATTGAGAAAATAGGTATCAATGACAAGTTCTTTGAAGTTGGTGGAGATTCTTTAAAAATAATCCGTCTAACCAACCTGATAAACAAAGAATTTGGTACAGATTTAAATGTCACTGATCTGTTTAAATACAATACAATCAAGTTACTTGCAGATAAGTTCACAGAGAATCAAAAGCCTGTGGAGAAAAAAAAGCCAAAGGTATTTACTTTCTCTTAAAAAATAAAGAGGTGAGGAATATGGTTAGAGAGGATAGGATAAAAAATACGTTTAAGGATGATGATATTGCCATTATCGGAATATCTACTAGAATGCCTGAGGCAGATACCTTAAGCGATTTCTGGAGGAATCTGATTAATTCTAGAGAATCAGTCCGGAATATTTCCGAAAGCCGGGTAAGAGAGTTAGAGGAGATGACAGGTGAGGATTTGCAGAATAGCGAGTTTATTAAATGCGGTTATTTGGATAATGTAACTTTATTCGAGCCAGAGATTTATGGTTTGAGTAAAGAAGAGGCTAAAATTCTTGATCCTCAGCAAAGGTTATTGCTCGAACTGGTAGAGGAAGCAGTTTTAGATGCAGGATATAATCCGGAAGATCTTGCTGGGAAAAAAATCGGGGTGTTTATAGCGGATTCTCCAAACCGCTACACCCCTGCTATTGCTTCTTTTTCACCGATGGTTTTTACTAACCTCTCATCTGCTTCAGGAGCAGGTAGAGTTGCGTATACTTATAATTTTTGTGGTCCAGTAACGACTGTAGGAACTGCTTGTTCATCTTCAGTGGTCGCTTTGCATCAGGGATGTCAAAGTTTATTGTTTGGTGAAGCAGAAGGGGTGTTAGTCGGGGGAACAAACATTAATATATTCCCATTGGAGACAAAAGACTTAGAAAAACTGCCAATTGCCTCGTTAGACCAACAAGTAAGAGCCTTTGACAAAGATGCCAATGGAACTATTGGTGGTGAAGGTGGCGGATTAGTCTATTTAAAATTACTGAAAAATGCCTTGGCTGATGGTGATAACATTCATGCGATTATCAAAGGGAGTGCTGTAAATAGTAATGGTGGACGTTCTAACAGTATGAGTGCACCTTCGGAAGATGGGCAAAAAGATGTTATTTTAGACACAATATCTAAAGCAGTTATTGATCCGAAAACAATTTCTTATATCGAAACTCACGGGACAGGGACAAATATTGGTGACCCGATTGAGATAGCGGGAATTACCCAGGCTTTTAACGAGCTTGGGTATGCCCCACAGACAATCGCTATTGGTTCTCTAAAGACTAATATCGGACATCTTGATGGAGCAGCAGGTATTGCTAATATTATCAAAGTGGTTCTGGCTCTTAAGAATAAAAAGATACCAGCTTCTCTAAATTTTGAACACCCAAATCCACTCATCAAGTTTGAAAATTCGCCAGTTTATGTAAATGACAGTCTGGTTGACTGGGAGTGTGATACAGTCAGGAGAGCTGGGGTCACATCTTTGG
The DNA here is from genome assembly GCA_030627905.1 of Halanaerobiales bacterium. Taxonomy (GTDB): domain Bacteria; phylum Bacillota; class Halanaerobiia; order DY22613; family DY22613; genus JAGMES01. Next base: position 35,259 of record DAOVRZ010000026.1, on the reverse strand, counting down.
GTCTGACAGGAACCAATGTTCATATAATTGTAGAAGAAGTTTTATCTATTGCTAGAGAGAGTAAAAGTGAGCCTCAGATAGTAACTCTGTCAGCACGTACAACTGAATCCTTACATAAGATGGTACAACAATTAAAAGATCATCTTATGACTAATCAACAGATCAATATCAAAGATCTAGCGGTGACATTAAATACTGGACGGAGAAATTACCGACACAAATTTGTGACTATCGCCAAAGATGTAAGCGAGCTTTTAAGTACATTAAAATCCTATCATGAGGATGTAGCTGAGAGTGACAGCTATTCTGTATTTACTAGCAATAAGAATGCTACTTTGAGATCTTGTGTGATTATACCTGACCTGATGGATGTTGATTTTTTGGAATATGAAAAATTATATGCAAATGAAGCTAATTTCCAAAGACATTTTGATCAGTATGCAAATAAACTGACTAATCCAGAAGACTTAGCAAATCCTAAAGTCAAATATGCTCTCTATTTTTGTGCATATGCTGGATTATTAGAAAGTTATTCTCTAACACCTGATGCTGTGATAGGATTTGGTGCGGGAAATTACCTAGCTAACTTTTTATCTGAGGAGATCTCTTTTAAAGAATGTATTGAAGAGATTAAAAGTTATGCTGGTGATAAGCTAGGGATACCAGAAGATCGCTTAACAGCCTTTTTAGATAATATCGTAGAAACAGGAATTAACAATTTTATATTAATTTCTGGGAAGAAAGAATTGACTGAGATTTTCGAAAATGTTTTAGTTAAAAAAGAAGGAATAGGTTTTATAGCTTTAGACAACCTTATTTACACTTTCTATACGGGAATAATTAATCTGATGAAAGCAGGTCATGAAGTAGACTTTAAACAGGTTTACGAAGGACAGGAATTTGTTCGGGTTAGTTTACCTGGCTACTCTTTTTTACTCAAGAGTTATTTCTCGAAGTTGTCAAGAGGAGGTAAAATCATTGTTGAAAGAGACTCTGCACAACTAGAATTAGCTGAAACTAGTGATTTGATCAATACTCTGACATGGGCCAGAGAGGATTTAAAGAAAGATGCTACCACAGAGTTTGCAAGAGGTACATGGTTAGTAGTCCATGATACTCTTGGAATAGGGCAAAAACTGAAAGAAAAATTGGTAGAGACAGGCTGTCAGGTTATTGATATCTTCAGTGGAGAGACAACTGCTAGAGTAAACCCAGACCAATATACTGTTGTACTGGGTTCTGAGAAAGATATTGCACAAATGGTTGAGATGGTAGCTAAAGAACATCGAGAGTTAACAGGTGTGATTAACCTAATGAACTGTTATCTGTCCAATCAGCAGAATTCATTGGATTATTTAAGTGGACTTAGTGAAAGATTAGAGGCTGGCCCATATAGTAAATTTTATTTAGATAAGGCGTTAATCAAGTACTACAGAAAATTAAAACTTTACTGCATAACCACTAATGCTCATCGAGTGCTAGCTGAAGATTCGCTTACTCATCCAGAAAATAGAATGCTTTGGCCACTTCAGAAAGTCTTAAATCAGGAGCAAAAGGATTATAGCGCTTTTATAGTAGATGTTGATTTAAGCGATAGTACGATGGGTCAAATCTCCCAAAAGATATTTGAGGAGATACAGCATAATCAAGGTGAGATTTTTGAGATTGCCTATCGCCAAGGACAACGCTATATTCAATATCTGGATAGAGTACAGCTTAACCCGGTTAAGCAAAACGTTGTAATCAGAACCAATGGTGTGTATATAGTTACTGGGGGTCTGGGTGGAATCGCTCTAGAACTATGTAAATATATGGCTTCGATTAAACCAATCAATTTGATCTTAATCAATAGATCTAAGTTTTCTGCTAAAGGTAATGAGGAAAAAGTTCAAATTATTGAACAATTACAGAAAAAAGGAACAAAGGTTGAGATAATATCTGGAGATGTAGCAGATTTTGCTAGAATGAAAGAGATAATCGAGAAGGTCAAAAAAGATTATGGAAAGATTGATGGTGTCATCCATGCTGCAGGGGTAGCGGGAAATTTATCTTTAATCAAATCGGCTCAAAAAGATGATTTTCTTCAGGTTATCAGGGCTAAAATCAATGGTACGTTAGTTCTCGAAAGATTATTACGGGATCAAATTCTAGACTTCTTTGTAGTGTGCTCTTCACTGAGTAGCAGTATGGGAGGTCAGGGATACGGTTTATACGCATCAGCTAATGCCTTTATGGACTCTTTTAGCTTACTCCAGAGACAATTGGGTAAAAATTATATTTCCATCAACTGGGGTGGTTGGAGTGAGATCGGCATAGCGAAAGGTGTAGAAAGCAGTACAGGTTTGATTGGATTGAAAAATATTGATGGAGTAAGAGCATTTGACCTGATTTTAAAGCATAGACTGGATAATATCTGGGTAGCTATATTGTCAGAAAAAATCAAAGAGGTTTATGCTGAATTTAAATTCTTTAAGCTCAGAGATATTGTCGAAGAGAAAGGATTAAATATTGATATTAGTGAAGAATCGCTTTATGACACCTTAAAGTTATTCTTAGAGGATGTCTATACTGGTGATGATGAACTGACACTTGATAAAAAGATTATGGATCTGGATTTAGACTCAATAGATATAATGCAGTTTGCTGGTAAGATCAAGAAAATGTTTAAGATTGAGCTTTCTCTCAAACTCTTCTTTGAGGAAATAACTGTTGAAGAATTATTTGCCATGATTTTAGAAGCTGTTGGTGGTTCTACAGAGGGTGAAGAGATTCCAAAGCAACCTAAGCAAGACTATTATCCAGTTTCTGCAGCTCAAAAGAGATTATTAATCTTAAATCAGTTTGATCGTGAAGCGACAAATTATAATATCTTTGGTGGTATCACAATTAAGGGTAACTTAGATGTTAACAAGCTTAGAAACGCTATTCAGGGGGTTGTGAACCGCCATGAAGCTTTTAGAACATACTTAGATTTTGTTGGTGTTGAACCAGTACAGAGAATTGTAGATCATCTGTCATTTGATCTTGAGCAATTCGAAGTTGACGATGAAGAAAAGATAGATGAAATAGTCGCTAAACTGATCACTCCTTTTGATTTACATCAAGTACCTTTACTTAGAGTAGGTCTTATAAAACTAGGTGTTGATAAATATATATTTATTTTCAACATGCATCATATAATTTCCGATGCGATCTCTATGGAGATATTTGTCCGAGATATCTTTGATCTCTATCAAGGTAAACAACTAAAAGAATTGCGAATACAGTATAAAGACTTTTCTGTATGGCAAAATGAGATTTTAAAATCTGTAAAATCTCAGGAAGAGTACTGGCTGGCCCAGTTTAAAAATGATATTCCTGTCTTAAATATGCCAACCGATTATCCGCGCCCATCAGAGATGGACTATGAAGGTGACTTAGTAAAATTTGAACTAGATAAAGAGTTAACTGATCGACTGTACCAATTAATTACAGAACAGGGTGTAACTCTATATATGGCCTTATTGGCAAGCTTTAATCTGTTGCTGGCAAAATACTCTGGTCAAGATGACATTGTGGTCGCTTCTCCGATTGCTGGAAGACGCCATGCAGATTTAGAGGAGATTGTCGGTGTCTTTGTCAATACTTTGGCGATGAGAAATTATCCAGCTGATCAAAAGCGTTTTTTAGAATTTTTACAAGAGGTTAAGCAGGATTGTCTGCAGGCTTATGATAATCAGGATTATCAGTTTGAGATGTTGGTAGATAAGTTAAATTTAGAGAGGAACTTAAGCAGAAATCCACTCTTTGATGTTATGTTTATTCTTCAGAATGCTGGGGACTTTGCCTTTAATTTTGAAGGCTTGCAGATTACCCCATATGAGCCAAAGATGAATACATCTCAATTTGACCTGACCTTAGAGTGTTATGAAGCCAAAGAGAGCTTAGTTGTTGCAGTTCGCTATGCCTGCAAATTGTTTAAATCTGAGACTATCGAAAGAATGATGGTTCACTGGACAAATATCCTCAAAACTGTCTTAGATAATCCAGAGATAAAAATCGCTGACATTGAGATGATTTCTCTCGAAGAACGTGAACAGTTATTAGTTGAGTTCAATAATACTCAGACTGATTATCCAAAAGATATGACAATATATCAATTATTTGAAAAACAGGTAAAGAGGACGCCAGATAATATTGCAATTGAATATAATGACCAACAATTAACTTATCGTCAGTTAAATGAAAAGACCAATCAATTAGCTAGAAGATTAAGACTGTTGGGGGTAAAACCTGATACCATTGTAGCAATTATGGTTGAACGTTCATTAGAGATGACTATAGGAATCTTTGCCATTGAGAAAGCTGGTGGAGCATATCTACCGATAAATCCACAATATCCTAAAGACCGTATCGAGTACATGCTGGAAAATAGCCAGACTGACATCTTGCTCACACAGGATAGATTTATGAGCTGGGTTGATTTTGAAGGTGTAGTACTTAACTTAGAAGATCGGGATCTATATCAGGGTGAAGTTACAAACCTTGAACTTGTAAATACTTCCCGGGATATGGCTTATGTAATCTATACCTCAGGTTCTACTGGTAAACCAAAGGGAGTTATGATCGAACATTGGACATTGATTAACCGGCTAAATTGGATGCAGAAAGAATACCCCATTGGTGAGGGAGATGTAATCTTACAAAAAACACCTTTTGTCTTTGATGTATCGGTCTGGGAGATGTTCTGGTGGTCATTACATGGGTCGAAACTTGCTTATCTGACACCTGATGATGAGAAAAACCCTGAAGCACTGGTTGAAGCAATCGAAAAATATAAAGTTACTACTATCCATTTTGTACCTTCTATGTTAAATATCTTCTTAGAATATCTGGATATTTTATCTGATATGAAGAAGTTACGTACGCTTAAACAGGTCTTTGCTAGTGGTGAGGCATTACACAGTCAAATTGTCAATAAATACAATAAATATCTCTATGCAGAAAATAAAACTAAACTTCACAACTTATATGGTCCAACTGAGGCGACTATTGATGTATCTTATTTTGACTGTTCTACAGGTGAAGAGCATAGACTGATTCCAATTGGTAAGCCAATTGATAATATTCAACTTCTGGTTTTAGATAAGAATCTCAAAGTACAACCGATTGGTATACCTGGTGAACTTTGCATCTCTGGAGATGGTCTGGCGCGAGGCTATTTATATCGACCTGAGCTAACGAGTGAAAAATTCGTTCCAAATCCATACTGTCCAGAGGAAAGACTTTATAAGACTGGTGACCTGGTCAGATGGTTATCTGATGGAAATATTGAATATTTAGGAAGAATAGACCGTCAAGTAAAAATTAGGGGTGTACGAATCGAATTAGGTGAGATTGAAGAAGCCTTATTAAATCATGAGAAGATAAAAGAGACAGCAGTGATTGACTGGGCTGATAAATCTGGTAATAAATATCTTGCTGCATATTACGTATCAGATGCAGAATTATCAGTTACTGAGCTAAGAAAGTATCTCGTCAGTATCTTGCCTGAGTATATGATTCCAGCTTATTTCATCTGGTTAGAGAAACTACCATTAAGTACTAATGGAAAGCTAAACTACAAAAAATTACCAGAACAAGAAGGAGTTGCTAAGACTGACATTGAGTATTTGGCTCCAGTTACTGAGATTGAAAAGAGAATGGCTAAAATCTGGGCAGAAGTTTTAGGAACCGAGCAAGTTGGGCTAGCAGATAACTTCTTTGAGTTAGGCGGAGATTCCATTAAAGCAATCCAGATTGCGAATAAGAATCGCGAGGAAGATGTAATACTTACCATCAAAGATATCTTTAAACATAAAACCATTAGCAACTTATTGATGAATGTGGACTATCAAAAAGAGAGTTATCAGATTTCTCAAGAAGAAATAACTGGAGAGGTATTGCTAACTCCTATTCAACACTACTTTTTTGAGCAAAATTTAATCCACTACCACTATTTTAATCAGACTAATCTGTTTACTTTAAGAGAAGATGTCGATTTAGCATTATTAGAGCAAACCTTCAACAGATTGATTGAACATCATGATATATTGAGGATGAACTATCAAATCCTTGAAGACAAGCCTGTTCAGACTATTTCTAGCAATGGCAAAAATGTTTTCAAACTAAAAACCTTTGATTTATCAGATTTTACCTATGAAGAACAACAGAAGAAACTTCAAGAGATCAGTATCAAAGTTCAGGAAGATTTATCTGTTGAAACAGACCTATTAATTCAAGGTGTAGTCTTTGATCTTGGGAAGAATGATAAGAGATTATTAATACCTATACATCATCTGGTAGTAGATGGTGTGTCATGGAGAATTCTCTTAGAAGACTTAGAGACCCAGTATAATTCTAATCTTCAGACGAAACTTCCATTAAAAACGACCTCTTTCAAAGAGTGGAGTCAAAGGTTAGTCAACTATGCTCAGAGTGAAGAGATTGAGATTGGTTATTGGAACCAGATTGACCTTGAGAAGATTACTTCAATCTCTAAAAATCAGGGAGAACCTAATTATTTTAAAGATTTCACTTTACTACTGATTCAATTAGACAAGATACAGACAGAGCAATTATTAACTAAAACATCTGCTGGCTATAATACTGGAATTAATGATATCTTGCTATCTGGACTGACTTTAGCATTCTCCGAAGCCTTCGATCTGGAGCAGATATTGTTGAATACAGAAGGGCATGGAAGAGAAGAGATCTTTCCAGAAGTTAATTTAGGGAGAACAGTGGGCTGGTTTACTAGTCTATATCCAGTTTATTTTGAAAAACAGACTGGTATTGAAGATACTATCAAATATGTTAAAGAGAGTCTGAGAAGGATTCCAAATAAAGGACTCAACTTTGGTTTGGCTAGATATCTTAAGAATAACCCATATCTGAAAAACTTTAAATCAGAGGTCTGTTTTAACTATCTTGGTCAATTTGCAGATGAATTCAGCCAGAATGATGTCACAGGAAGACTGTTAAGAGGAGCCTCAGAGTCATCGGGAAGTAGTACCCATGGTCAGAATGAACATCCTTATCTGATTGAGATCAATGGTCTGATTATTGATGGTAAATTACAGTTTTCATTACTCTATAATCAAAAATTAGTTGATATAGACAAGATGAGGAAGTTACATAAATTATATGGGAAGTATTTGCAAGAGATAATTGAACATTGTGTCAGCAAGAAAGATATAACCTACACTCCTTCTGATTTAAATCTAGAAAATACTCTGAGCGTAGAAGAGTTTGATTATATTGCAGAGCTTGTAGATATTAATGAATCAAGGATATATCCACTTACACCGATGCAAGAAGGTATGTATTTCTTTTACAATTTTGAAGAGGAGAGTAAAAGTTATTATCAACAATTATCTTTCTATATGGAAGGGGAAGTTAGGATAGAGTTACTTAAAGAAGCCTGGCAGGAAGTAATTAACCATTATGACATCTTTAGAACCAGCTTTCTTTGGGAAAATCTGAAAAATCCTGTACAGATAGTTGCAAAATACAAAGAAGCTGAGATTAACTTTATTGAGGTTATAGATTCTGATTTAGCTGAGTTAGAATCTATAAACCAGTATAAAGAAGCTGATCTAGCAAAGGGCTTTGACTTTACTCAAGGCAAATTAAATCGGCTCTCCATAGTTAATTTATCTAAAGATAGATATTGGTTATGCTGGTCATTCCACCATATTTTATTGGATGGCTGGAGTTTACCCCGAATAATGGGACGTTTTATGACAATTTATAATTGTCTCTTAACAGGGATGCAATTACCTGCCAAACCGATCACACAGTTTGCTGCTTATCTTGAATGGTGGCAAAGGCAAGATATGAATAAGGCCAGAAAGTTCTGGGAGTCATATATGAATGATTTTACAGAACCTACTCCTCTACCATATGACAAAAAAACTGAGAAAGGTCAGACTTTCTCAAGGGCTAAACGGGTTGAGGTAGATCTTGGAACAGAAAGAACAAGAGTAATTGAGGAATTTTGTAAAACTAATCAGATTACAGTGAATGTGTTTATTCAGACTATCTGGGGAGTACTTTTACAGAAGTACAATAACACTAATATAAGTTGTTTTGGTATGACAGTTTCTGGACGACCAGCTAATCTGCCTGATGTAGAAGAGATAGTCGGATTATTAATTAATACATTACCAGTATTAATTAAGACAGATAAAGAGATGACCTTTAAGGAATTGTTTAGCCAGCTGAACGAGGAATTGATAGAGATTCGGGATTATGAATATATCTCATTGGCTGAGATTCAGAAGATGAATAATCAGGTCGGGGATTTATTTGACTCAATTATTGTCTTTGAGAACTATCCAGTCAGTTCGGCAGTAAAAGATGATAGTCTGGATTTTCGCATTAAATTTGACAGTGTTTTTGAACAGACTAATTATGATTTTAGTATTTGTGTAGTGAATACCGACAGATTAGTACTGACTTTAAGTTATAATGTAGAACTATTTACATCTGAAACGATAAAAAGAATAAAAGAAGGTATTTTATATCTAATCGACACTGTTGTAGTCAGTCCCGAGATCAAAGTTTCTGGACTTTCGGTTATCTCAAGAACAGAGAAAAAGAAGTTGTTATTTGAGTTTAACAATACTACAGTAGAATATCAGCAGGAGAAAATTATCAGCCAGCTCTTTGAAGAACAGGTCTTAAAAACTCCTGATAATATCGCAGTGGTCTTTGGTGATGATCTGAAAATAACGTACAGGGAGTTAAATGAGAAAGCTAATCAAGTAGCTAGACTGTTAAGAGAAAAAGGTGTTAAGTCAGATCAGATAATTGGTGTCATATTAGATCGGTCGATCGAAATGATTGTAACCTTCCTTGGAGTTTTAAAAGCTGGAAGTGCATATCTACCGATTGATCATGAATATCCGGTTAATAGAATCGAATTTACACTAGAAGATAGTGATGCTAAGCTTCTTGTAACTCAACCAGAGTTGATGGGCAAAGTTAGCTTTAGTGGTGAAGTAATTGATATTACAGATCAAAGGATTTTCACTGCTAAGACGGGCAATTTGGAGACTTTTAATAAGTCAACTGATCTTGTCTATATAATCTATACATCTGGAACCACAGGTAAGCCTAAAGGAGTAATGATTGAACATATTGGACTCTCCAATCTCCAGCAATTATTTAAAGAGGAATTCGGAGTTACAGAGAGAGCGCGAGTAATCCAGTTTGCTTCCTGTGCTTTTGATGCCAGTGTTTGGGAAATTTATATGGCTCTCTTATGTGGAGGATCACTATATATTCCAACGAAAGAAGTTATCAATGATTATCAGGAGATGGAAGAGTATATTAACCGTCATCAGCTTACCATAGTTTCTTTACCTCCTATTTATCTGAGTAATCTTAACCCAGATAATCTGAGTTCTTTAAAAACAGTAATTACTGCTGGATCGGCAACTAATTTTGAATTGGTATATAAATGGAAGGATAAAGTTCACTATATCAATGGTTATGGGCCAACTGAGACAACTGTCTGTACTAGTCTATGGCACTATCAAGATGGGCTAGAAAAATATAATACTGTACCTATTGGTAAGCCAATTTACAATACTAAAGTCTATATTTTAGACAAAAACCTGAATATGGTTCCAATAGGTGGTATAGGAGAATTATGTGTGCATAGTGTTGGTCTTGCCCGTGGATATCAAAATCGTCCAGATATTACAGCAGAAAAGTTTATCGACAATCCTCATCGACCGGGGGAAAGAATTTACCGTACTGGGGACTTAGCCAGGTGGCTAGGTGATGGAAATTTAGAGTTCTTAGGTAGGATCGACCAACAGGTCAAGATTAGAGGGTTTAGAATTGAATTAGGCGAGATTGAAAGTCAGTTGAGAAATCATGATGAGATTAGTGAAACAGTGGTAATTGACCGGGTTGATACTGAAGGAAACAAATATCTCTGTGCATATATTATCTCTGAGACAGATCTATCTGTGGCAAATTTGTGCGACTACTTACTGAGAGAATTACCAGAGTTTATGATTCCAACCTATTTTATTCAGATAAATGAGATACCTCTAACTTTTAATGGTAAGGTTGATCGCCGTGCTCTACCAGCACCTGATGGAAATATTATCACCAGTGGGGAGTATGTGGCACCTCGAAACGAAATTGAGGAAAAACTGGTAACTCTCTGGGCAGAGATTTTGCAAATCAAAAATATTGGTGTTAATGATAAGTTCTTTGAAATTGGTGGTAACTCTTTAAAGATCATGAGATTAACCAGTTTAATCAACAAAGAGTTTAATACTAACCTAAAAGTGACTGAGTTATTCAAATATACTACTATTAGCGAAATGGCGACCTTATTAGGAGCAGATGAAGTGGTTAAAGAAGAAGAACTTGAAGATGAAGATGCATTAGTCTTTGCTTTTCCTGAGTGAATTCTAAATACCTGAGAGACCTGTCAAATGGTGAGTAGACCTATATACCAGAAGACAGGTCTCTATACTGACAATTAAGGGGTGAGTATATTGCATAAAGATCTTGGTATCGATAATAATTTTTATCAAGAAAAAGATATTGCAGTTATTGGCATGTCTGGCAGGTTTCCAGAGGCAAATAATCTAGACGAATTCTGGAATAATTTGATAGCGGGTAAAGATTCGATTAGAGAATTTCCAGAATCAAGATGGGCAGAATTAAAGGCAATCTTTGGTATGGATATAACCGAGACTGTAAAAGGCGGATATATAGATAATATAACTCTTTTTGAGCCAGAGATTTTTTTAATTAGTCAAGAAGAGAGCAAATATATCGACCCGCAACAGAGGCTGTTACTGGAATTGGTGGAAGAAGCCTTTTTAGATGCTGGCTATAACCCTGAAAAGCTAAGTGGTCGAAATATTGGGGTATTTGTGGCTGAAGCTGAGAATTGGTACAGCAGATCGAACGCCAGTTTTTCACCAATGGCTTTTACTAATCGTTTGTCAGTAGCAGGGGTTGGCAGGGTCGCTTATACATATAATTTCTATGGACCAGCTTATGTTGTCGGAACTGCCTGTTCATCTTCCTTAGTAGCACTCAATAATGCATGTCAAAGTATATTATTAGATGAATCAGAGATGGCGCTAGTTGGTGGGGTCAATATAAGTCTAATCCCGACCCAGTTAAAAAATTTAGAACACTTACCTATCACATCAAAAGATCAGAAAGCTAAAACTTTTGACAAAGAAGCAAATGGTACGATTGGTGGTGAAGGTGGTGGAGTTGTCTTACTCAAACCTTTAAAGAAAGCTTTAGAGGATAGGGATAATATTCACGCGATAATCAAAGGGTGTGCAGTGAATAGTGATGGTAATAGATCAAATGGTATGAGTGCACCAAGTGAAGATGGTCAAGCAGAAGTGATCTTAAAGGCATTCGAGGTTGCAGGAATAGACCCTCTGAGTTTATCGTATCTTGAAGCCCATGGCACAGGCACGAAGATTGGTGACCCCATTGAGATTGCTGGAATTAGTAATGCTTTAAACAAGTTGGGCTATCTCAAACATTCTGTCCCCATAGGCTCTTTAAAAACCAACATTGGACATCTTGATGGGGCAGCTGGGATTGCCAATGTAATCAAAGCGATTCTTGCGATTAAGAACAAAAAATTACCTCCATCAATTAACTTTAATGAACCAAACCCATTGATCGACTTTGTAGATTCACCAGTATATGTTAATGACACATTACGTATATTTGATGCAAAATTTCCCCTGACTGTTGGAGTAACTTCACTAGGATTGATTGGAACCAATTCCCATGCCTTGATTCAAGAATATATTGATAATCGTTCTGAGGAGGTGGAAAGCGGAAAAGAGGTTGTAGTTCTTTCTGCACGAACCCAAGCATCTCTTCAGGGTATAATTGACAGATTGAAGGACTATCTAAAAAGGAATCGTGATCTATCACTCAAAAATATCGTTTATACCTTAAATACAGGGCGGAGAGATCTGAAATATAAGTATGCTACTGTGGTAGGCAGTGTTGAAGAGTTAATTACCAATCTCCAAAATTATTCTCCAGAAATTGAGGATGGGGATAACTGGATAACTTATCAGCGAAACCGGAACAAGCTGTCTAGCAAATTAGGTCTGATGGTTTTAGATTTTGCTGATGTAGATGATACCATATTTACCGATTTATATGCCAATGATTATAACTATCGGAGGGTTTATGATCAATCACTAGCAGATGTAGCAGAAGATGATGTACACAACCCCAAAGTCCAATATCTGTTACATTTACATGCCTACACTACCCTGTATGAAAAATATCTTGGTAAACCAAAAGCCATTCTGGGTTTTGGCATGGGTAATATTATTGCTAATTTCCTATCTAAAAAGGTCAGTCTTCAAGATACGATAAAACTATTGAAGAAATATGACAAAGCTAAAATAGATATTCCCGAAGATAAGCTGAGTGGATTTATTGATATGGTAATAGCAAAAGGAATAAACACTTTTGCGATTGTTGCACCTGGTGTCAAGCTTCAAGAGCTTTTTAGTAGACTTCTAGATAAGAAGAGTGAGGCTAACTTAATCGTCTTAGATGAGAAGCGGGACAGATTATTTAACAAGGTGCTGGAGCTATTAAAAGATGGTTTAGAGATTAACTGGAATCGATTTTATCAAGCTGAAGATAGGAAAAAGGTTAGCTTATCAGGATATGTCTTTGACCGGAAGAGTTATTATTTAGAGGGGAACACTAATTTTGGTATCTCAAATTCGGAAGATCCAGAAAATAAATTTGATCAAGAAGAAGCGTATAATCTATTGTATCAACTTGAGTGGGAAGAAGCTATAACCGAAGGAGACTCAATATGTGAAGATCAAAAGAATATCTGGCTCATATTCTACGATGAGCTAGGTATTGGTAGGGAGATCAAGACAGAACTAGAGTTTCTAGACCAGATTATTATTGAGGTCCGGATGGGAACAGAGTTTGAGAAAATATCTTCAACCTGCTATAAAGTCAGTGGGGAAGAGGCAGATTATCATAAACTTATTCGAGAGGTCAAAACTGAGGGATTGGAGTTAGCAGGTGTGATCAATCTTTATAATTGTCATCTCCCAGCTGCCCAATATACATTTCGACAACATGATGAGGTTGAAAAGAATCTATACAGAGGTCTTATGAATGGAGTTTATCTCTACAAGAGCTTAACTGATTCTTTTGCAAAACTCAAAATTTATAATATCACAACTAATGCCCACAGAGTATTAACAAAAGATTCTCTTGTGATGCCAGAAAGCAGGCTCATCTGGGCATTGAACAAAGTGATTAATCAAGAGATGGAGAACTATCAGGCATTTGTTCTAGATATTGATTTGAAAAATGTTGAAAAAGAAGAACTTGCCAGACAGATTATTAAGGAAATTATGACCAATTCTGGAGAGATTTTAGAGATAGCTTTCCGAAATAATAAGCGTTATATCCAACAACTAGTTCAGATCAAGAATATCTGCATTCAAAAGAGTTTGTTGCCACTTAAAGAGGGTGGTCTCTATCTGGTTAGTGGTGGTACTGGAGGGATCGCCTTAGAGATATGTAAGGATTTAGTGCAAAAGCGAAAAATCAAGCTGGTGCTCTTAGATGTAAATCCGCTCAATAGCATAGAGAATTATAAGAGAGAAATAGTTGACTTTATTAAAGATAAGGTTGAATCCTTTGACTATTATCAGGTAGACATTTCTAATTATCACGAAATGGAGACTGTAATTGATGAAATAAAAGCAAAATATGACTGTATTAATGGGGTGATCCATACAGCCGGTTTAATGCATCCTATAACCCCATTGACTGAGTTTGACTCAGCAGGATTTGCGCAGATCATTGCTCCAAAAGTAGCTGGAACGATGATTTTAGAAGAGCTACTTAGAGACCAATTCCTGGATTTTTTTGTGGACTTTTCGTCACTAAACTCTGTTTTGGGTGGATCAGGCTTAGCTTATTATGTTTGTGCGAATGCCTTCCTTGATGGGTTTAGTGTTATGCAACGTCAATTAGGTAAGAGATTTAATACTGTTAACTGGGGTGGTTGGGTTCAGACCGGAATGGGCAGGATAGACCTGCCAAGTGTAAGTAATATAGGACAGGGATTCATGCAAATACAGCGTGAAGAAGGTCTGCTCGGTTTTGAGGCATTGATAAGATATAACCTTGATAATGTCTGGGTATGTAGATTAAGTGATAAAGTAAAGAATTTCTTAAAGGAGATAAGATTCTTTAAAATAGGTGATTTTACAGAATATACTCCTGTGGCTCAGACTGTTCTCATGTCAGGAAATATTCGTGAAAATCTGTCAACCATCTTCAATGAGATTTATGTCGGTGAAGAGTTCTCATATGAGGATCAGATTAATGAGCTTGCTTTTGACTCGATTGATATTATGCATTTTGTCGGCAAGATCAAGAAATGTTATAACGTTGAGGTTTCAGTCAAGTTATTTTTTGAGCCAATAAGTACAGAAGAGCTTTTTACTACTATCGAAAGATTAATCGACAAAGGGACTAGAGAAAGTTCTATCAGGAAGCAGCCTGAGCAGGATTACTACCCAGTATCATCTGCCCAACATCGACTGTTTGTGCTAAATCAATTTGATATAGAAAATATCGGTTATAATATGAATGGTGCCTTGGTCATTGAAGGTAGGTTAGATAAGGAAGCATTTGAACAGACTTTTAGAGCTCTGATCAATCGTCACGAAGCTTTAAGAACCTCATTTAATTTGAACGATGGTAAGCCTGTTCAGATTATTAAGAAAGAGATTGAATTTGCGATCGATTATTTTGATCAAGATCATTTAGAGGCTCTTGGTGGTGATATCGCGAAGATTGTAGAAGAGTTCATTCGCCCCTTTGATCTGACAGTAGCCCCATTGATGCGGGTAGGTTTACTGGATTTAGGTTCGGAAAAATATCTATTCCTCTTCGATATGCATCATATCATCTCAGATGGGGTTTCAATGGGAATTTTTATCAGTGATTTTATTGATCTTTATCAGGGAAAAACATTGAAGAGTGTAGATATTCAATACAAAGACTTTTCAATCTGGCAAAATGAATTATTCGCTTCTGAAAAAATAAAGATGCAAGAAGAATTCTGGCTAGACAAATTTACTGGAGAGATTCCTATACTTAACCTACCGACAGACTATCCACGACCTTTGGTAATGGATTTTGCTGGTGATGGAGTACTTTGCACACTAAATGAAGAATTAACCAGTGCTATCAAAGGGTTAATGCAAAATACCAATACTACCTTATATATGGTTTTATTAGCTATATATAATGTACTTTTGGCAAAATATACTGGTCAAGATGATATAATTGTGGGATTGCCAAGTTCAGGAAGAAATCATGCAGATGTTGAGCAGATTATGGGGATGTTTGTCAACACATTGGCGATGCGCAACTTCCCGAAAAAAGATAAGACTTTCAGCGAATTTTTATATGAGGTTAAAGAAAATGCGTTGAAGGCTTATGATAATCAAGATTATCAATTTGAAATGCTGGTAGAGAAACTTGATTTACAGAGGGATGCCAGTAGAAATCCACTCTTCGATACGATGTTGGCACTGCAAAATACCAGGATGCCTGAGATACTAATCCCAGGGCTCAAATTTGTCCCATATGAGCGGAAAAAGAAGACAACTAACTTTGATCTTTTGCTAGATGCTGCTGAGAAGGATGATAAGATTAATCTTAGTATGGAGTACCGGGTCAAATTGTTCAAACGTGAGACTATCGAAAGGCTAGCCCAGCATTTTGAGCGAATTGTGACTGAAGTGACACAAAATCTGGAGATTAAAATAGGAGATATAGAGATTATCTCAGAGAACGAAAAAGAAGAACTATTATATAATTTAAATGCTTCTTGTCAAGAGTATCCATCAGAAGTGACAATTCATCAATTAATTGAAGAACAGGTAGATCAGACACCTAATAATCAAGCATTAGTATATAATGGTCAAGAATTAACCTATTCTCAGTTAAACGTGCATGCTAACCAATTAGCCAGACATTTACGGCAAAAAGGAGTTGGCAGAGATCAATTTGTCGGTATTATGGTCAAGCCTTCTCGAGAAATGATGGTGGGAATTCTCGGCATATTAAAGGCTGGTGGAGCATACTTACCAATCGACCCTGATTATCCAGAGGAGAGAATTGAGTACATGTTACAGGATAGTGGAACCAGAATCCTCTTAACCCAGTCTGAGTTATCAGGCAAGGTTGAATTTGATGGAGAGGTTATAGCACTAGAAGAAAATGGAATATATCAAGGAGAATGCCATAATCTCGAAAACATCAATACAGCTACAGACCTGGCTTATGTAATCTACACCTCTGGATCAACTGGTCAACCAAAAGGGGTTATGATTGAGCATAAATCATTGGTAAACCTAGCTTATTGGCATGTGCGGACATATCAGGTAACTGAGGCTGACAATGCCACCAAATATGCAGGCTTCGGATTTGATGCTTCTGTCTGGGAGATATTCCCTTATATGATTACTGGAGCAACTATTCACATCATTGACGAAGAGCTGAAGCTAGATATGGAAAGACTTAATGGATATTTTGAGCAGAACCAGGTGACGATTAGCTTTTTGCCAACTCAGATCTGTGAACAGTTTATGAACCATGATAATAAATCCTTACGGATTTTGTTGACTGGTGGTGATAAGCTGAAGAAATTTATTAAGCGGGATTATCAGCTTTATAACAACTATGGTCCAACAGAAAACACCGTTGTCTCAACATATTGCTTAATTACTGAGACTCATCATAACATTCCGATTGGTAAACCTGTAGATAATACCAGGATTTATATTCTTGATGAGAAGAATCAACTCCAACCTATTGGAGTTACGGGTGAGTTATGCATCTCTGGAGTTGGGCTTGCACGCGGATATCTGAATCAGCCAGAGCTTACTCAGGAAAAATTTGTCGCTGACCCTTTCTTCCCAGATGCTAAGATGTACCGAACTGGGGATCTGGCTCGATGGACTGTTGATGGCAATATCGAGTTCTTGGGTCGAATTGACTATCAGGTAAAAATTCGGGGTTATCGGATTGAACTGGGTGAGATCGAAAATCAGCTCTTGAAACATCCAGAAATTAGAGAGGTTATTGTAATCGACCGTCAGAGTGCAAATGGCGAAAAATATCTGGCCTGTTATTATATTAGCTCAGAGGAACTATCTAAAGAGGAGTTAAGAGATTATCTAGCAATTAATTTACCTGAGTATATGATACCTACTTCTTTTACAAAACTTGAGCAGTTACCTTTGACTGCTAATGGTAAATTGGATAGAAAAGCATTACCTGAGACTGAAGAGATGCAGCAAACCTGTTATACTGCTCCACGCAATTCCACTGAAGAGATTGTCAGTCGGATCTGGACTGAACTTTTGGGGAGTAAGCAGGTAGGGATTTATGATAATTTCTTTGAACTGGGTGGAGATTCGATTAAGGCTATTCAGATTGTTTCGAGGACTAAAGGACATGGTATAAATATCATGGTAAAAGACATTTTCAGGTATAAGAATATTGCCAGCTTATTAGAAAATGTAGACTATCATGAAGAGGCATTGCAGATTTCTCAAGAAGTTGTAACAGGTGAGGTTAGCTTAACTCCGATCCAAAGTTGGTTCTTTGATCAACAATTTGTAGAACCACAATATTTTAACCAGACTTACATTGCCAGATTACAGAATGATGTAGATCTTAACTTATTAGAGGAAGCCTTTAGGAAACTGATTGAACATCACGATGCTCTCAGAATTAAATATTCTAGAGTTGAAGAAAAGGTTATTCAATATAACCGTGGCATAGATGAAGTTAGTTTTAAACTGGAGCATGTTAATCTTGTCAACTATTCAGCCGAGGAGCAAAAGCAAAAACTAAAAGAGTTTAGTGAGGCTATTCAACAAAAGCTTGATTTAGAGAAAGACCTGTTGATCAAAGCAATAGTATTTGACTTAGGTGAGAATGGTAAAAGATTAGTAATACCAGTACATCATCTGGTAATAGATGGAGTATCCTGGAGAATCTTTTTTGAAGATCTACAAAGCTTATATATTTCCAGGCTTGATAAACCATTGCCATTAAAAACTACTTCCTTTAAGGAGTGGAGTGAAAAGTTAACCCAATATGCTAAAGAGTATGAGCTAGATTTAGATTATTGGGAAAAGATTAAATTAGACAGAGTAACCTCCTTAGTAACTGATCAGGTCGATAATTACTTAAGAGATCACAAGAGCTTACAGATTCAATTGACTGAGGATGAGACAGAGAAATTACTGACTAAAGTAAGTTGGGTCTACAATACAGAGATAAATGATCTCTTATTATCTGCTCTTACTCTAGCCATAGAGCAGGCTTTAGGCATCAATAATATTTTGATAAATTTAGAGGGTCATGGTCGTGAGGAGATATTTAAAGATGTTGATCTGTCCAGGACAATTGGTTGGTTTACCACTACTTATCCAGTCTATTTTGAAAGTAAGGATGGGATAGGAGAGACCATTAAACATGTTAAGGAAAGTCTTCGCAGAGTACCAGCGAAAGGACTGAATTTTAGTATCACCAGGTATCTCCAGAATAATCAACGGTTAAAAGAACTAAATCCAGAAATATCCTTTAATTATCTAGGTCAATTCTCCAACACCACAGATTTAGAGGATATCAGTGTATTGATGAGTTGTACTGATGATCCTGGAATGTCGTTCCATAGAGATAATAAACATCCTTATTTGATCGATTTTAATGGAATGATCAGTGATGGCAAACTACAGTTTAACTTAAGTTATAATGCAAAATATTTGGAAGATGGTAAGATAGAAGAACTGCAAAGAGTATTTCACCAGAATTTATTGGCGATAATCAATCACTGCCTTACAAAAAGTAAGCGAATATTTACACCGTCTGACTTTGGGTTAGAAAAGTATATTACCCAAAAAGATTTTGCTCAAATAGAGTCAAAGATTGATCTGAGTCAGGCAAAGATCTATCCATTGACCCCAATGCAGGAAGGAATGCTTTTCTATAATATGTTGAATTCAGATGGAGACAACTATTATGAGCAAATTTGTTTCTATATTGATGGAGATTTAGATATTGCTAAGATGGAAGAGGCCTTTAGAGAGGTTGTCAATCGCCATGAAGCTTTGAGGATCAACACATTCTGGAAAGGGCTTTCAAAACCTGTACAGATAATAAGACCAAAGTCTGAGATCGGCATAACCTATCTAGACAAATCTGGGGCTAGTGATTATCTGACAGAATTAATTGAGGATTTTAAGATCAAAGATCTCGCCAACAAATTTGATTTTGAGAATGGTGAACTGACCAGGATGACTTTGATCAAGGTCAGCACTCAAAAATATTTCGTCGCTTGGACTTTCCACCATTTGCTCTTAGATGGTTGGAGTGTCCAAATAGTATTACGAGATCTGTTACTGATCTACAATGACCTGCTTAATCAAAGAGAACTACTAGGACTGCCACTGGCTCAGTTTAGTAATTATTTGGAGTGGTTAAAGGATAAGGAAGTAAAGATGGGGGTAAGATTCTGGCGTAATTATCTCAAAGACTTTGAAGAGCCTACTTTCTTACCATATGACAAAAAAGTTAGTAATGACCAGGTAATTACAACACTAGCTAAAAGAGAGTATCTATATGACTCAGAGACTACAGCTAGGATTAATCAGTTCTGTAAAACAGCAAGTATTACACCCAATGCGTTTATCCAAACTATCTGGGGTTTATTACTACAAAAGTATAATAACACAGAGATCAGTTGTTTTGGCAGCACAGTTTCTGGTCGACCTGCTGATTTGCCAGATGTAGAAAGTATTGTCGGGATTTTTATTAACACACTCCCAATTATTGTAAAACGCACAACAGAAGATAACTTGTTAGACCTGTTGAGGAGAGTAAATGATGAATTAGTTGAGCTACGTGATTGGGAATACTTCCCATTAGTTGATATTTAAAAGATAAATAATTATACTGATCAATTATTTGATTCATTATTAGTCTTTGAAAACTATCCAACCAGTGCGGTAGATCAGAGTCAATATCCAGACTTCCAGATAAAATTTGATTCAGCTTTTGAATTAACTAATTATAATCTAAGCATTACAGTTATCTTTGACCATACACTTCTTTTCAGGTTTGGTTATAACCCGGCGGTATTTAGAGAAGAAACTATTGCAAAGATCGAGAGTCATCTGATTGAGCTCATTGATTTTGTGCTGACAAATCCAGAAGCAAAGATTAAAGAGGTATCAATTGTTACTGATGAGGAGAAAGAGAAATTATTGTTCAAATTTAATGAGACAGACTCTTCATATCCAAAAGAAAAGACAATCCAACAATTATTTGAAGAACAGGTTAGTAGACATCCAGACAAGGTAGCTCTGGTTTTGGGAGAAGACCAGTTAACCTATAGGCAACTGAATGAAAGAGCTAACCAGTTAGCGAGGGTTTTAAGAGCAAAAGGTGTAGGAGCTAATCAGATTGTAGGTATGATTATTGAGCGTTCTTTAGAGATGATAGTCGGAATTATGGCCATCTTTAAAGCTGGAGGGGCATATTTGCCGATTGATCCTGAATATCCTGAGTCTAGAATAAGATTTATGCTCGAGGATACCCATACTCAACTACTCTTAACTCAGAAACATCTTCTAGATCAGATAGAGTTTTCTGGTGAAATACTTGACTTGACAGATACAGAGCTTTATCAGGGTGATGGGTCAAATCTAGAATGTGTGAATAATTCAGCAAATTTGGCATATGTGATCTTCACCTCTGGTACCACTGGAAAACCTAAAGGAAACCTGACTTCTCACTATAGTATTGTCCGGGTAGTGAAAAATACTAATTATATTGAGATTACTCCAGAAGATAAGCTATTACAACTGTCCAACTATGCCTTTGATGGATCAACCTTTGATATTTATGGAGCACTGTTAAATGGTGCTACTCTAGTAATGGTCTTAAAAGAGACAATTCTCAACCTAATAAAACTATCAGAAGTAATTAAGAAAGAAGAGGTTAGTGTATTTTTTGTTACAACTGCATTGTTTAATACACTGGTCGATTTAGATATTCAAGCTCTCACCAAAGTGCGGAAGATTCTATTTGGTGGAGAAAGGGTATCTGTGGTACATGTACAGAAGGCGTTAAAGGTTTTAGGTCTTGGTAGATTGATCCATGTCTATGGACCAACCGAGAGTACTGTCTTTGCTACCTATTATTTTATCGACCACTTTACAGAAGATACAGAGAATGTTCCTATCGGAAGTCCGCTTGCTAATACCCAGATTTACATTCTGGATAAAGATGATAATTTACAAGCAATTGGCCTTCCAGGAGAGATTTATATTGGTGGCGATGGTCTGGTTAGCGGATATTTAAACCGCCCTGAGCTTACAGAGGTTAAATTTGTAGAAAATCCATTTATGCCGGGTAAAAAGATGTATCGGACAGGGGATTTGGCTAGATGGCTACCAGATGGTAATGTAGAGTTTTTAGGGAGAATAGATCATCAGGTAAAAATCCGCGGTTTTAGAATCGAACCAGGGGAAGTAGAAAATCAGATACTGATCCATTCAGATATCAGAGAAGTGATAGTTACAGTTGAGACAGACTCTACAGGTGGTAAATATCTCTGTGCATATTATGTAGCCAGAAAAGAACTGTTGGCAGCAGAGTTAAAAGAATATCTACTTCAGGAATTACCAGCTTATATGATTCCAGCAGTCTTTATGCAGCTAGAAAAGCTACCACTGACCTTGAATGGCAAGATTGATCGAAAAGCTCTACCAAAGCCAGAGCTACATATAGTAGGTGGTGAATATATGGCTCCTGAAGATGAATTACAGGAAAAATTAGTAGCCATCTGGGAGGATATTCTGGGGCTAGAACAGGTTGGTATCGACGATAATTTCTTTGAAATTGGTGGTCATTCACTAAAAGCTACTACCTTTATCTCTGAACTTTATAAAGAACATAATATCGAACTTCCTTTAAATGAAGTATTTAAGAGACCAACCATTAGAGAACTAAGTCAGGTTATTCGTGAGCAGGCTGCGTTTAGTTTTGCTGGAAAAGATCCAAATCTGGTTCTATTAAGTAGAGGCACAACTCAAGATAAACATCTCTTTATGATACATGCAGGTAATGGTGAGATAGAGGTATATATGAAGTTAGCCAACAAATTATATCCCGAATTTAACTATTGGGGAATTAAGTCAGACCGGTTTGAGAATCTAGCACCACAGAATATAAAGATTGAAGATTTAGCAAAATATTATGCAGAAAAAATAAAACGGCTTCAGCCCAAAGGACCATATTATCTGTTTGGGTGGTGTATTGGAGGTTCGATTGCTTTTGAGGTGGCAAACTGTTTAGAAAAAGAAAATGAGGAAGTCAAGTTATTAGCCTTAATAAACTCTTCCGGGCCAGATAAGAGTTTGTATGAGCAAGTTAGTCCTTTTACCTTAGAGAGTGAGCTTGGACTTGTACGACACATCTTCAATGATGACCAGCTTCTGAGTAGATTAAAAGAGGTGAAGGAAATAGAAGAGGTCTGGCCAATAGTAGTGAATTATATGTTGGAGACTAACTTTGAGATTAATAATTTGAAACAGGATGCCATATTCCAAAGAGATTTTGCCAAAACTATTCCAAACTTTGAAACAGCAAATACAACAGAAGTGATCTATTACTTTAATGTTATTAGAAGCTATTTTACAACTAGAGGTTTATACACACCTAGCAAAAAGTTGGATGCTGATATTCATTATTTTGAAGCCAACAAGACAAAGTTACCTACAAAAGGTAACTGGAACAATTATACTACCAATGACTTTACTGTGTATGACATTCAGGGTGACCATCATTCGATTTTTGACGAACCTGATTTAAACGAGCTGGCTGGAATTTTAAACAATCTATTGTGGAATAATCAATAGTCTAAGTATTAAACTCCCACTTGCATATAAGTGGGAGTTGCTTTATTTTTTCATTAAACTAGGATTTTTGCAGTAGAGTCAAAATTAATTTACTCAAACTGTAGATTTTTAACTCAATAAAAGTTATAATTATGGTGAATAGTTAATTTTGCCGAATAAATTAAAATACGCTAACGGGAGGTAGTTACATGGAGAACAAAGTAATTCTTGAAATCCATAATTTAACTAAGATTTTTAGCAAGAAAAAAGTCGTAGATGATCTCAATTTAACAATTTATGAAGGAGATATATACGGCTTTTTAGGACCTAATGGTGCAGGTAAAACCACGACCATTAGGATGATTTTAAACTTGATTTATCCAAGTTCTGGAATGATACATTTAGATGGATATAATGTGCAGACAAATTTTCTTCAAGCTATAAGCCGAGTCGGGGCATTAGTAGAGATACCAAAGTTTTATCTGTCTTTAACAGCGTATCAAAATTTAAAGATTATGGCAAATTTGATTCCTGGAATAGGCAAAGAGCGGATAGAAGAAGTTTTAGACATAGTCGGCATTTTGGAACGGGCAGGAGATAAGGTAAAGACTTATTCTTTGGGGATGAAACAGCGGCTTGGTATTGCCGGAGCACTGCTAGGAAATCCCAAACTGGTGATCTTAGATGAGCCAACTAACGGGCTTGATCCTCAGGGAATGATTGAGATCAGAAAAACGATCAAACAATTGGCCCATGAGCAGAAAATAACATTTTTCATCTCTACTCATCTTTTACATGAAGTAGAGCAGATCTGTAATAGGGTAGCTATATTACACAAAGGAAAACTACTGGCCCATGGCAGGGTTAAAGACTTACTTTATACAGATAATGAGGTGATAGAAGTATATACTAAAAATCCGCAAAAAGTAAAAGAATGTGCGAGAAAATTGAACTTTGTCAAATCTATCAAAAAGGCTTCTACAGGATTGTATATTCAGATTGCGAAAGGTTATTCTAAGAATCTGTTGAACAAATTAGTTTCAGAGACAGGTGAGATTGAGTATTTTGTCCCACGAAACCAATCTTTAGAAAAATTCTTCATAGATTTAACAAAGGAGGGTGAGGAAATTGCGTAATTTAGTTTTCAATGATATTTATAAAGTCTTTACTGGTAAGAAAATGTACATATTTATAATAATCAGTCTGGTGTTTTTATTAATTTTATCTGTCGGGGTTAAAGTAGTAAAAACCATGCCAGATGCTACCAATGATCCACAAATTTTAAATATCACTGGACAGTCATTTCCATTGGTGGTATTAGATATATTTGTGAATTTGTTCTTCCCAATTTTCTTATTTATGATAATCGTTGACCTTGTAACAGAAGAACTGGTTAATGGGACTGCGAAGTTTACCCTTTTACGTCCAGTAAAGAGAGGAAAGATTGTCATTTCCAAGGCTATTTCGGTATTTTTACTTTTAACACTCTTCTTAGTCATAAATTTGATCATAGCATATTGTTTAGGTGCAGTAATTTTAGGTTGGGAAGGGAACTTCATTATTAACGGGATTAGTTTGGACACTGTTGAAGGTATAGTTACAACTATATCAAGTTATTTGATCTCTTTAGTGCCATTATTTGCCTTTGGAATGGTATTTTTGATATTATCAATTTATGCCACTAGTGCAAGTTCAGGAATTTTAATAGGTTTAGGATTGATGTTTCTTTTAAAGATAGTAGGTTCAGTTATTAGGCCAATTGGTTTATTTATTATTACTGAGCATTTTGCTCTATATACTAATCTGATAGATAGTGTTAATTGGAATGGTCTTGGTAAAGGGGTAGCAGTAAGTTTGGTTTACAGCGTATTGGGATTAATGTTCAGTATTAAGGTGTTTAAAGAAAAAGATATTTTATTCTAAAAAGGGAAGGTGACTTTTATGAAGCGTATGAGCATTTTACTTATGGCGGTAGTATTAGTTTTTCTAGTATTCTCAAAAACAAGTGCCAATGTTAAAAATGACCCACTTTGGCAAAAAGCTTTATCAATTATGGAAGCTAATCAATTCTGGGTTGCTAAAGATATATATAGCCACATTGAAGATCTAAACCGCAAAGGTGAGTTAGAGAATGTACTAGAGCTATATATAGAGAGTGTAATTAAGCCTAATGGTGAGGTAAAAATCCAAGTTGTAAAGGTCGCAGAGAATTCTGAGGATATTACTAGTAAGCGGAAAAATGATTTAATGGAATTGAATCAAGAGGCTCTTAATTTAGATGGTTTTCAATCAAATCCTTATAGTGAAGCATTGAAAAATAATCTGGATGTTAAACAGACAGGTCAGGTTAAAGTGATCGATGAAATGAACTGTATCGGCTATGAGTTCATGATTACTAGCAATAAAAAAGATATTTCCTGTATAGCCTGGATTGAAGAAAAAACAGGTATTCCTTTACAGATAGAGTATTATCCAAAAAAATCTTTGAAAATGTTAGGGGATTTTCAGAACATCTCTACGTACAAATTTTCTGCTGATGAATGGTATATCAAAAATACAGTAATCAATACGACAATAAATATTCTTATTATCAAAAGAACCCTCATTATGTCGATGGATTTTAGTAATTATGAGCAAAAATAGTGATATTTTTGAAATGGAATAATTTGAGATTTAACATAAAACACTCTATTTAGATATTGAATGAATGATGTAAGTAATAAAATAGATACAGAGCAAACCTTTTCATGTATTGAAAAATCTCACTCGTTTCTGAAGTGAGATTTTTTTCATTATAAAGAATAGATGTGACTGTTATAGGAAGAAGTTATTATTTATATAGACCAAATATATGCATTAGCAGACTGGTTCTCTCCTGCTGAAGTTGAGACTCCTACTATATCTATTCGATAGAAAGTATCTTTATTGTGTGCCATTTCTAGTACTTCTAACTCTTTCATCCATGGTTCTTCAGGAATAATTTTTGCTGCAAATTCTTCCACACTTGGGATTCCATGGTTAGGCATACCTAGAGTTAGCAACTTATCTACTTGACTAGTTCCATTGAAATATTTAAATAAGCTTTTGAAACTAGACCACCCATACTATGAACAACCAAATCAATCTTGTCAAAGCCTGTAGAAGTGCATACATTATCTACATGACGAAATAAAGATTTAGGAAACTGTAGATTAAATCAAGCTGGAAAGAGGTGTGACAATGAATTAAAGGCAGTCAAAATCTTTCTTCCTATTCGGTATATTTGGTTAATGAGTTTACACTGTTATGGTTCTAGTGAGTGGGGAAGAGATTGGATTAGTGACGATTATTATGATGTTTTTCTTGGTCAGATATATATTGATAAAAATGAAGTAAATTAATAGTAAAAAGAAGGTTAAAGCAATTTAATGGAGAAATATTGATTATATAAATTTAATTATTGGATAAGACTAAAAATCAAAGAGGGGGTATTATTTATGCCTAAAAGACTGATTTTTCTATTAATTTTTTTATTAAGTACCACAATACTATTTTCTAGCACACTCTTAGCTTCTTTTGAAAATCTTGGTATTAAGTATAAAGATTATACAAAAAAGAGTGTGGTAAAAGTGCCTCTTATTACATGGGGAGCAGATATCGCTACAATTTATGGTAACGGTAATAACAAAGAAACAGCTAAAAACTCAATATTTGCAAAACAAGGGTTAAAGCTAGAGCTATTTAGAGAAGATGATTTTACCAAGCAAGTAGAAGAGTACATTTCCGGTGAAACCCCTTATTTGAGGGGAACTTTGGGGATGATCAATATGGCTTTAGAAGTGTTAAATAACAGGAGAGAAACAGAGCCGATTGTAATATATCAACTTAGTTGGTCTGCTGGAGGAGATGCCTTAGTAGTAAAAGATAACATTAAATCTATTAAAGACTTAAAAGGTAAGACAATAGCTATTCAACAGTATGGGCCACATGTAGATTATTTAATGAAATTATTAAAAGATAGCGGGGTTTCTTTAGAAGATGTAGATATTCGCTGGACAAAAAATCTGGTAGGTTTTGAAAATGGCACTCCTGCTGAAAAATTTTATCAAGACGGAGTAGATGCAACTTTTGTAATTATACCAGATGCTTTGGCTCTTACAAGCAATGGTACTGTAGGGACAGGTGCAGAAGATTCTGTTAAAGGTGCAAGGATACTTTTATCAACTAAAACAGCTAATAGAATAATTAATGATGTTTATGCAGTAAGAAGAGACTACTATGAAAATAATAGAGAAGATGTAGAAAAATTTGTACATGGATTATTTTTAGCCGAAGAACGTTTGCGAGAAATTTTTAAGAATAAAAAGAGTGCAGAATATAGTGAAGTAATGAGTAAATCTGCAAAAATTCTTTTAGATAGTGAACAAGCAGTAGCAGATGTTGTTGGACTTTATTATGATGCCGAGTTTTCGAGATTTCGCGGAAATGTAAAATTCTTTTTAGACAATAAGTATCCAAGAAATTTCGAAATTATAACAGCAGAAATACAAGAATTTTTACTTCAATTGGGAATATTAAGAAAAGAATTTATAGTAAACAAGGCAGACTGGGATTATGAGAAATTTAAGTCAGGACTGAAAGATGTTGAAACAGTGGAAATTCCAAAATTTAACAAGGAAGAAGTTGCACAAATTATAAATAAAAGACAACAACAGGGTAATATAGATGATGGAGAGTTGTTTTCCTTTGAAATATACTTCAAGCCAAATCAGAATACTTTTAATGCAAATTTATATAAAGATCAGTTTGAAAAAGTAATAGAGTTGGCATCTACATATGGTGGAGCGATAATTACTGTCGAGGGACATTCTGATCCAATGGGATATCTTAGAAAAAAACAAGAAGGTGCATCAGAAATTATACTTAGAAAAATACAACAAGCTGCTAAAAATTTAAGTCTTAGTAGGTCAAATAAGGTAAGAGATGAGATAATCAATTATGCCAATCTCCTTGGAGTATATATGGATATTTCTCAATTTGCAACTGTAGGATATGGAATAGATAATCCAAAGTATCCTATACCAAGGACGCAACAACAGTGGTTAGATAATATGAGAGTAGTATTTAAAATAATTCAAGTTGAAGCGGAAGAGAATCTATTTGTACCACTTGATTTTTAGTAAAAAAAGGGGGGAGAGTAAGTGGCAAAAAAGAATAATAAAACCTGGATGCTGATATTAATTATAGTCTTAATATTTGTCGTACAAAAATTAAGCGATGATAACAATAATAGAGATACATATACACAAAACATTAACAATAAACCAGTGGAAACAAAAGAGACTGTGTATAAAGTGGAACCAAAAAATTGGTTACCAGAATCAGGAATGGAAGGCATAGACTTAGATAAAGATTTACTTCGACAAAATTATTATATAGTCTTTGATGGTTCTGGAAGTATGGACGGAAATAAATTAGTAACTGCTAAAAAAGCACTTAAAGAATTTATAAAAGTAGTACCAGAATCAGCTAATTTAGGTCTTTTAGTATTTGATGATCAAGGCTTAAGTGAAAGAGTTCCCCTTAGTTTTGATAGGGAGTTCTTGATAAAAGAAATTGATGAAGTTAATGCAAACAGAGGAACACCTTTACATAGTGCGATAAGCTTAGCATATGAAAAACTAAAATTTCAAGGACTAAAGCAACTTGGGTATGGTGAATACAATCTTGTAGTTGTTACAGATGGGGAAGCCAGTGGAGGACAGGATCCAACTGGTATCGTAAATAGGATTTTAAAAGAATCTCCCGTGTTTATACATACCATAGGATATCGGATTGGAAAAAAACATTCTTTAAATCAACCAGGCAGAATAGAGTATAAGTCGGCAGAAAATTATGACGAATTGAGAAAAGGGCTTGAAGACGTTTTGGCTGAGTCTGAAGATTATACTGTAATTAACTTTTAAATGAGGGGTTTTATATGAGAAGTAATAAACAGCGTGGGTTAATATTATTTATAATTGGAGTAATTGTTGTTTTGGGAATAAGATTTATTACACCGATTTATCAGGACAACTTTCTAAAGAAAACCAGTGATGCCGAAGGTGATAAAAAAATAGTAGTAGCTTTAGATAGCTGGGTAGGATATTTCTACTTCAGAAGCCCTGTTTTTAAAAAGCTGATGAGAGATTCAGGATATATGATTGAAGTAATAGATGATAATGCTGATTACGAAACAAGGATGAAAAAATTTAAAAATGGAGAATATGATTTTGCTGTAGCTACAGTGGATTCATACATTTTAAATGGTAGTAAAGAAAAATTTCCAGGAACAATTATATCTGTAATTGATGAGAGTAAAGGTGGCGATGCTATAGTTGGCTGGGAAAGTAAGGTAGCAACTATAGATGTTCTAAATGAAAGTGAACATATAAAGATAGCATATACCCCCAATTCTCCGAGTGAGCATTTGCTAAAATCTGTAGGAGTACATTTTGGTATAGAGTATCTAACTAAGAACGATGATTGGAGAATTCCGACTGAAGGCACTGTAAAAGCATTGCAAGCATTGAAAAAGAAAGAAGCAGATGTTGCAGTTCTGTGGGAACCTGAGCTTACTCAAGCATTAGAAATACTAGGGGTAGTAAAACTACTTGGGACAGAAGATACTGAAAAGTTAATAGTAGATATATTATTGGTGAATAGAGCATTTTCTGAAAAAAACCCTTTAGATGTAGAGATATTTCTAAAAAATTATTATAAAACGCTTAAAATATATAGAGATGATAGAGGGCTTTTGGAAAAAGATGTGAAGAAGTATATGAAATTAAAGCAAAGTCAAATTGATATAACATTAAAAGGTGTGAGATGGTATAATCTCAACGACAATGCAAGATGGTTTGGTGTTGATGGTGAAAACTATCAGGATGAAATAATATCGGTTATAGAATCGACTGTAGATATTTTAATCGACAATAATGATTTTAATGAAAATCCACTGCCAAACAATGACCCTTATATGATTGTAAATTCTAAATATGTTAGTGATCTTTATAATAATGGTATACTTTTAGATGATAATCAAAGTGTTAATGTTAAAAACAGATTTAGTAAATTAACTGATGATGAATGGGATGAATTAAGAACTGTAGGAACCCTTAAAATAAGGCCCATTACATTTCAAAGTGGTACATATGAAATTAACAACAGTGGAAACATTGAATTAGAAAAAATAATTAAAGATATAAAACACTATCCAAATTTTAGAATACTAATAGAAGGACATACTGGAACAAGAGGCGATGAAGATGAAAACAAAAAACTGTCATTTAAGAGAGCTCAGTCTGTAAAAGAATATTTAATAAATACTTTTGGGATAGAAGAAAACCGTATCCGAGCAGTAGGACGGGGAGGGCTTGAACCTCTAAAAAGAAAAGAGGGTGAATCGTCCCGGAGCTATAATTACAGACTGATGAGAGTTGAGATGCATCTCTTAACAGAAGATTTTTGAGGGGGATATCATGAGTAAAAAGAGTGATTTGACTATAAACGACTATACACAGGAAGCAATACAAAAAGCTGCCATAAGTAAAATAATGGATAATACAGTCTCGACTTATTCATTAACAATTGGTGGAATAGGTTTAGTATCAGCTCTTGTTTTTGGCAAAAAAGAGTGGCTTTATGCATCCTGTGGACTAATAGTTATTGCTTTATTAGTTTATCTAGTCAATTATGTATTTAGAAGGGATGTTTTTGCAAAAAAATATGTAGTTTTATTAAATAGAAGAAGTGAAGAAAAAAGAGTGGAATTGCTTGAAAGAATTAAACACATTCTCGCAGAATATGGTAATAACAGTGAACTAAGAGTTTTTTCAAGTCAGGGTGAAGAACAATTTACAAGAATAAAGGAAAAGTATCTAAATTACAAAGATTGTTTAGAGGACAAGTTTGATCCAAATGAACTAACGTATGGTAGATTTTTGGGTGCGGGAGAGCAGATATATTTTTCAGTGTTAGACAACCTTGAGAGAGTAACATCAGCCTTAAAAATAGTTTCAGGAATAGATGAAGAATATATTCGCCAGAGGATGCAGCATTTGGATATCTTAGCTCAAGAAAACAGATTACAAGAAGCAGATAAAAAAGAGATGAAGACACTTAGTGATAGATTAGCACTTAAAAAGCAGCAGATGGATAAAATTAATGAGTTGCTTACTATAAATGAAGAAGCTATGACACAACTTGATCAGTCAACAGCAAGACTATCAGAATTGAATACTACTAGAAATAGAGCTTCTGTAGATATAGCTACAGCTAGAGAAGAACTAGAAGAGTTGATAAAGAGGAGTAGTAAATATTCAGTCTAATATTTTCACAAAGGGGGATTAAAAATGGCTCAAGAAAATAGTACCAAAACATTAAAATTATCTCTTCCTAATACTTCAAAATTGAAGGAAGAGCTTGCGTTAGTAAAACCAGAGGAAATTGTACCAACAGAGCAAGATAAGAATGAACTTGAGGAGTTTTCTGATGCATTTGTTAAAGAAATATTAAGTTTTGAAGAAAACGATTTTGATGCTATGGAAAAAAGTAAAGCATCGATTGAATTGTTAGGAGACAAAGTTCAAAAAGAAGCAACAAGAAGAAGCCGAATGTTACAAGAGCCTATCGGAAAACTTTCACAAAGAGGAGAAGACGGTGGAGAAGTTGCAAAAGCATTAATAGATCTAAAAATGAAAGTGGAAGATTTAGATCCTAACAAAATAGATTTTTCTAAACCAGGATGGTTTTCAAGAAGTGTTGGAACATTGCCATTTGTTGGGACTCCGTTAAAGAAATACTTCTCTAAATATGAACAAGCTCAAGTAACAATAGATGCTATTGTAAATTCTCTAAAAAACGGAAAAGAAATGTTAAAAAGAGATAATATCACATTGCAAGAAGACCAGAAAGTAATGAGAGAAGCTACTTTAAAACTCGAAAAAATAATAAAGATTGGTCAAATGATAGATAACAACTTGAATTACAAGATTGAGAGAGAGTATCCAGAAGATCATCCGAAGTATAAATTTATTAGCGAAGAACTTATATTTCCTTTAAGACAAAGGCTTATGGATTTACAACAACAGTTAGCAGTAAATCAACAAGGAGTTCTGGCAATTGAGATCATCATTAGAAATAATAAAGAACTTATGAGAGGAGTAGATAGAGCTATAAATGTGACTGTAAATGCACTTCAGGTAGCGGTAATAGTAGCTTTAGCTTTAGCTAATCAAAAAATAGTATTAGATAAAATAAACGCATTAAATAAAACTACTTCACAACTTATTCAAAGTACCGCTGAAAAATTAAAAACCCAAGGAATAGAAATACATAAACAAGCATCTTCTAGCATGATGGATATGGACGCATTAAAGGGTGCTTTTAAAGATATAAATGAAGCAATGGATGATATAGCTACTTTTAGAAAGGAAGCTCTTCCAAAAATGGCACAGACAATTCTAGAGTTTGATGATCTTACTCGAAAAGGAGAAGAGAGAATCCTACAAATGGAACAGGGAAATAGAGTAGCTCCAGCTATTTCTTTTGATCTATAAAATATGTAAACAGAAAGGATAATTATTATGATTAAGAATGAAGAAATAGGAAAATTTTATGATTTTAAAGAAGAACATAATCCAAGAACACCTGTAGATTATTGGTTTCAAAATCCAAAAGAAGGATTTACTTTATTTCTAGTTTTTTATACACAGGCATGTAGATGGGCCAGATGTTTGGGATGTAACCTTCCTTCGCAGACATCAGAACATCCAGTAAGCTATAAAAATATTATGCAGCAAATTGACTATGTATTTGATTATATACTTACAAAGGAAGAGAAGTTAAAATTAAGAAAATTTATTATTTCAAATAATGGATCAATATTGGATGAGAAGACTTATTCAACAACTTCATTGATGTATTTTTTGGCGAAAATGAACTTACATTGTCCTAATATTTCTGTGTTAACTATTGAAACAAGACCTGAGTATGTAGATTTAGAAGAGTTAGAAGTATTATCGCGAGCGTTAAAAGAGGGGAATACTCCTACTCAACTTGAGATAGCTATAGGATTTGAAGCATATGATGAGACGATAAGAAATGATTACTTTCGAAAAGGACTTACATTAGAAATTTTTGAAAAAATGGCTGAAAAAATCAGTAGATATGGATTTAAAATAAAAACCTACTTTATGCTTAAACCTGTTCCAGAAATATCAGAAGAAGATGCAATTTTAGATATAAAAAATTCTATAAACTATTTACATATGATAGCTAATAAATATTCTCTAGAAATAAATATACATTTGAATCCAACCTATGTGGCTAGAGGAACTGCATTAGAAGAAGAGTTTAGAAAAGGTAATTTTACACCTCCTAAATTAGAGAGCGTAAGAGAAGCAGCACTTGAAGCTGAAGGAAAGAATATCTCGTTATTTATTGGATTAAATGATGAAGGATTGGCAGTAGAAGGAGGATCTTTCATCAAAGAGGGAGAAGAAGATATAATAAAAGCAATGGAGAAATTTAATCAAACTCAAAATTTTTCTTATCTTAAATATTAAGTTATAAATAGCCAGCGAAAGCTGGCTATTTATTATATATAAACCTAGACAACTAGTAAACGTTATGAATGGATAAACTTTTATCTTCTATAGAGGATAATTATTAAATGAGGAGAAGTTAAAATGCAAATACCAGAATATTTTAATAAAAAAATAATAAGAGCTTTTGGTGACAAGGGTAGTAAATGGCTGGAAAATTTACCTCAGATTTTTGAAAAGTGTGTAGAAAAATGGAATCTGACTAATTACAGTGTCGCAAATAATTTATCTTATAATCTTATTTGTTTTGCAAAATCCACTGACTACGGTGAAGTAGCTCTTAAGATTGGAGTACCTCATCCAGAGTTGTTTACGGAAATGAAAGCATTGTCTATTTACGAAGGTCGCAATATCTGTAAGTGTTATGATTCTAATATGGAGCTTGGCGTCTTACTTCTTGAACGTATTACTCCCGGGCCAGATCTTACAACCCAAAACACCAATACCCAACTTCAGATAGCAGCAGAATTGATCTCCAAAATACCCATACCTATAACTAAAAACCACGGACTTCCAACCTTTGCTGACTGGATTACCAAGGCATTTAAAAGAGCGAGTGAAGAAGATAAAGTAGGCTCAAAGATGCTTTCTCTAATAGAAGAGGCAGAAAAGTTATTCCGTGAAATAGAAACAAATGATCGGCCAAAAGTACTTTTACATGGAGACCTACATCACTGGAACATTCTACAGGATCAGAACGGTAACTGGAAGGCAATTGATCCAAAAGGAGTTATCGGAGTACATTGTATGGAATCAGGACGATTCATGAGAAACCACATTGATATGGTTAAAGATACAGAAAAATTTGAGCACCTCAATGAAATGGTAACAGCCTTTAGTACTAAATTTGACGAGACAAAAAGGATTATTGCGAGTTGCCTATTCGTTGATTATATTCTCGGCATATGTTGGAGCTTTGAAGAAGCTAGTCCTGAACCTGATAAATTAGTGAAATCTATAAATGACTGTGAATTTATTTATAATTACATCATTCACTTCCTTCAAAAAAATGGTCTGAAGTAAGAAAATTTAAGGATTTGAATTGGACTTCTTCAGAAGTGATTGTTTTAATATTTGGAGGGATAACTCTAGCAAGTGCAGCTATAGTAGAGACCTTTGCATTAGTTGGTTAAAAAAGTTTGACTGGAGGTGAAATGATGAAGTCAGAATTATCAATTCATTTGCTTTCAATAGCAGATGCAGAAGAAATAATAGGATTTAGAATTGGAGAAGAATTTAATGGCTCTTCGCTATATTGTGTGGGTAGCTCTATGGTGTTTATTAACATTTTCAGGAACGTTAAATCATAAAATAAGACATAGAAAAAGAAAAAATATCCATATTTTCCCATTTATTTGTTTGGAGATTGCTTATATTTCTGTGAGCCAATATTTCAGATTTGTAATAAATATAAGTGGAAATACTTATTCAGATTTAACGACATTTCAGAGCGAAGTCCCCCTCCTCTATAGGAGGGGGTGGAAGTATTAGAATAATTTCAAAACTTCAGTGGGAGTCCACTTCTTGAAGGTGCAATCTTCTTCTGAAGTCGTTAAACTTAAGAAATAATAACTACGTTATTACTTCGACTTTAATATTCAACATATATGTTGTTT
>DAOVRZ010000085.1:0-26799 GCA_030627905.1 Halanaerobiales bacterium | reverse complement strand
AGCATCTTCCTCCTTACCTCTAGCAATTATATCATCATACTTTTTAACGTAATTGCCTATATCAGCTGTATCCATGCAGTTAACACCTTGTTCTTTAAGGGTATCAACATATCTTTTTATCTCAACTAGCAATTCTGCCATCTCATGTGCCCATTCATGACCATAGTTTTCATAAATGCCCTTAAGACTCCTTAAATGATGAGCATTACATTCAACATAAGTACAATCCATAAAAGTATAGTACGGTTTCCAATGATCATGAACGGCTGTCCCTTTAAACTCTGGTAGTATGCCTATTTCGTTACTAGTCACCTACTAACCATGGAATTGGAGAAGCCTGTGCTCCAGTAGCATTAAACATATCAATATGTGGTTTTACTTGCATTGTTCTAATCTTAAGACCTTTCATGTCAGCAACTGTTTTAACTAATCTTTTATCATTTCATTACATACTTTGCTTCAGCTAAAGCCTGTCCGCTTACAACAACACAAACCATCAACATTGCCAAAATCAAACATAATGTCCTTCTTTTCATTTAAATAATCCTCCTTAAGTTTATTTATTAACTATTTTCAAGCAATATGTAAACTCATTGCCCCTCCTTTCACTTTGATAGAACTTTATAAAAAATTAATGTCTTAATCCTCAACTGTTTTAAGCAAATTTTCAATAACATTCGTAACATGTTGCTTACTAAAGAAATCTGCTTCATCTGAATCTCTTTTCTTAATAGCCTCTAATATTTTCAAATGCTCTGCTAAAGATTTTTTTGTTCTTCCTGGAACATTTAAGGATTTAATTCCAAATCTTAATTCAATATCATGAATTTCATTACGAACCATAAGTAATCTTTTATTTCCAGATACTTTAAACATCAGTTCATGAAACTGATCAGCCATTTTGCTAAAATATAAAACTTCCTCAGTCCTTACGAAATGTTCCATCTCGCTAATTATCTCTTCTAGTCTTTGAATTTCTTCATCAGTGATTATCTCAGTAACCAAACTGGCAGCAAGACCTTCTAAAACACGACGTATCTGTAGAACTTCCTTCACATCCTGAATATCTATAGTGCTTACCACCATACCTTGATTTGGTGTAGATATCGCCAAACCTTTTACAGCT
The DNA here is from genome assembly GCA_030627905.1 of Halanaerobiales bacterium. Lineage (GTDB taxonomy): Bacteria > Bacillota > Halanaerobiia > DY22613 > DY22613 > JAGMES01. The sequence continues at coordinate 25,673 of DAOVRZ010000085.1, read as the reverse complement.
AATTCTCTCAAGGCCTCTCTAACTGGAGTTCTACTAACACCAATCTGATTGGCAATCTCTGTTTCCGATAACTTCATACCTGGTTCTAATTTTTGCTCTACAATAGCATCCTTAAGAATTCGATAAACTTTCTGACTTAATAATTCACCCTCTAATTTCGGAAAAAGATCCATCATACCACTTCCTTACTATATCGTATTTTACATACAGTATACTGCATACTGTACACAGTATATTGTATACAACCTTTATTTTATACGTATACTACGTCTTTTTTCGAAATCCTCTTATTTTTTAAAAAAATGTTATTAATCAGACTATTTTTATTAATTTTATAATGTTACTATGTATAACTTATATTTATTGAGATATTTTTTTATTTTTTTGCTTATATCTAGGGAAAATTGGGCAAATAAAAATGACGGGTTCCAACCCGTCATAAAATAAAACTTATTTATTAAAATTTATATTGTAACCCAACCTTTGAAATTCTAGTAGAGTTACTTACATCCATATAATTTTCTTTACCTAATTTTATTTCAATTGAAAGACTTAATGTCTCTGTCAATGAAGTTGCAATACCTACACCAATATAAGTACCAGAAAGGTTTTTATAATTTTCGTTCATATATTTATAAAACCCTATTGGAGTATAGATAACCTCACCAGAAATATAAAAACGTCCAATTTTTTTAACACCCTTCACTGTAAGTAAGAGTAAATGTTTTGTTAATTTACCACCAATGTCATTATAAAAACTCTTTTGATCATATAAATATTTATATCCGATTCCCAAACTATATCCATCATTGATCTGCTTGTAAAAAACAGAGTCTAATAGATATGCCTCATGATTTGCACCTAATAAATTCCCATATCCAAAGGAAGAATCAATCCAATAATCATTATTAATATTCCAAGTTTTTTCAATCATAAAAAGATGAATAAAACTTACATCTTGAACTTTTTCTTCACAGAATTGGAATGCAACCACATCCACCGCTGCAAATCCATTTTGTGAAAAGAAAAATACAAACGATATTATCAATACACAGATCCATTTTTTATTCATTATTTTCATTTTATACCTCCTGAATAACAAATCTAATCAAATAACTTTAAGGCTGCACTTTTATTACAATACTTTCTATATCACTTCCGCCATTATTATCAGTAACCTTAAAAGTTACACTATACTCACCTTCGTCTCCGCTTAATGGTGCCCATGAAAATATTCCTTTTGCTGACTCTTTATCAACAGAGAAGTGAGTACCAAAATCTAATAGATCATTCCCATTGTTTGTGTACCAATCAGCTAGCATATAGTTTAGAAAGTCACTATCAGAATCTAGAGCTTCAATATAAATTTCATTATTTTGCCCAATTGTAAAAATTATTGTATCTGTAAAAAGATTATCATCTTTATCTCGCAACTGGAGGTGTGGTAAGCGATTTATATTATTAACAGTTACTTTGAAACTCAAAACATCTGAACCTCCACCATTATCTGATACTTTTAAGATTACACCATGTTCTCCACTATCACTGTATGTAACATTCCAATAATATAGATTATTATTGATGATTTCGCCTGGGCCACTAACGATCTCCCATGTGAGTTGATCATTATCTTCGTCTATTGCTTCTAGAGTTAACGGGCCTAGCTCTTCTCCTTCATCTATTACCTGATCAGCTATACCAACTATTTGAGGTAAGCGATTCGTATTAGTTACAGTCACTCCAAATGTAGACATAGCACTTCCTCCATTACCATCTAAGACTTGAACCATAATCTGATGTTCTCCACTGTCACTATGTGTCGTCTGCCATACATATTGATTATCATTGATAATTTCACCTGGACCACTTAAAATCTCCCATATAAGTTGATCATTATCTTCATCGGTAGCATTCAAAGTTAAAGGACCTAATTGTTCTCCCTCTCTAATTACCTGATCAGCAATTACATTAACTAGAGGTAGATTATTTATTGAACCTACAGTAATGTTAATCGTTTCACCTGCTGATGCTTGCCCATCATTAACTCTGAATGTAACTTGATACTTACCAATATCTTCTTGGGAAGGTTGCCATTCAAAGATATCTCGCTCAGAATCAAAGCATTCCTCAAACTTTTCTGGTGAAACTGAAATAAATAATATATCTCCATCAGGATCACTTGCATGTGTATTAAAAGAAAGTATTTTTCCTACAGTAATAGTTTTATCGCCAATTTCATCTAAAGATGGAGGCCTATTTGTAAATGAGCAACTCGTCAATAAAATTATTAAGATTATAATTATCAAAAAAATATTTCTTTTCTTCATCTATAACTCTCCTCTCATACTTCATAAATTCTCTTATCTATAACTTCGTTATATTAAATGGGTATCCTGCTAATATTTTAATATTTTAGATTTAGGAAATCTTCATGTAATTCACAACACAAAAAAAGGTAAATCTCTATATTAGAGATTTACCTTTTTACTATCTATCAACTATTCTTATTTACCAAATTCTACTGTTTCAAGCCACTCTGTTGGATAACCAACTGATTTTCCATCTACATATCCATCGTTATATTTATAAATCAATTCATCAGCTAACTTCCACCATCTATCTACTACTTTATTAGCAGTATTATTAGTATAGTCGGTCAAGAATTTTATAGCTAAAGATGGATCTTGTTTATACATGGTTAAAGCAGCATCTTCAATCGCTGGTTGCATTGCAAAGAATTCTCCCTCGAATTCCTCTTGGACAGCATTAATATCCTTAATCATATAAGAGTATTTTAGGTCAGCCCAATTAGAAACAACGTCAAATGCCCACCAAGCTGAATTTCTATCAAAACGATCTCTTCTACCACTAGTAATGGATTCTGGAAGTTCAGTAACTCCACTATAAATCGGAATATAACAAGTAGAATGTGGAGCATCTTCACCAAACCATAGAACTCCACCAATAGCATCTGGCAACCAACTTCTTGTCTGACCTACAAAACTATAAGAACATCTAAACATAGAGATTGCACGTTCCCAATCTGCTTTTTTCAAATCTTCTGGTTTTACTGAGCTAGGTGTAGGATACCTGTTTGGATTACCAAATGGAGCAGCAGCTAAACCTTTAGTCAAATCAAATTCTGTTCCCTCATAATGATCACGTAAAATCGCCATAACATCTTGTACAGAGACTAATTTATCTGGTTTAATAGAAAATGGATATTGTTCATTATCTGGATCAAGATTTGGATCAAAATTTTGTGAAGGTGCAAGAAGACTTAAAGCTCTCCATTCACGACGTCTTTGATAAAAATCTGCTCCATATGGCTGAGGATTATAAGCTTTCCAGAAACGGAATGGCTCTTCTTTTGGATTCCACCAGCCCATCTCTTGAGCAGATGACATTACATTTTCTGAAGCCATATAATCTGGGTTACTTAAATCTATTTCACCAATCCTACTTCTATTCGCACCTACAGTTACATGACCATCAGGTACTCTTCTAGCAGCCCAGATTGCACCTATTTCTCCACTTTCAGGAGACCAGAATGGACCAGGACCACAAATTTCAAATACCCATGCTTCATTCTGGTCTATAACGGTAAGAACTTCACCACCATCACCATAACCATATTTTTCAGCTAATGCACCCATGATCTGAATACATTCACGCGCAGTCTTCGCTCTTTGCAAGCCAAAAACTTCAAGTTGTTCAATCACCATCATACCAGCATCATTATAGGATTCATCCCGACCCCAAAATGTACATTCACCAATCATAACTTGATGCTCATTCATAAAAGGATAGGCAATGTTAAAATAAGTATAGGTTTCTTTAACTTGAGGTATTTCACCAACCTGTTTCTTTTCCTTACCTGGAATACCATCATGGCATAAATCTTTATAAACAGGAGCCATAGCGCCTTTTTCAAATGTACTTCCAGAAATAACCTGAACACGAGCATCATATGATCCATCACAGGTATGTGAAGTCATAACTGACCCATCTACAGATGCATCTTTACCTACTATAACAGTTGTACAAGCCAAAACAGACCAGCCAAACAAACATAACATAGCAACCATACTGATCAATACAAAAAATGACTTTTTCATTTATCTTCCTCCTTTGATATTATATTCAAAATTGTTATATTTAACAGTACACCTCCTTTAGAAAAATATCTACTACATAAAATTAACCAAATTATTCATATGTTATCTGGTCTTCAGTAAACTCATCAGGATTGTGAAAATAAAACCCAACTCCATTTTTTATAATGTCATTATATCTGGGCACATTACTAATCAAAACTGATTTATCTGGATTGTATTCTGACCAAACCTGCACAAGTTGTAGAGTCGTCGAACTATGTCTACCAACTCTTACATCGATAGACCACCCATTTTCATCAATTTTTTCATATAAGAGACCATGTTTCCCTGCCATCTCAACAAATGGATCTTTTCCACTCAAAAGCAAATTTTCATCTGTAATTCCTCGAACCCTATCTAAAAATGGTTCAGGTGTCTCAAATAAAACAGACGCTGCATTTGAAAAATCCCCTACTTCCCGATGAGAAAGACCATGTAAAGCTTTAGGAGAATACTCCATACCAATTTGAAACTCACCAGCTAAAAGCATCGTAGACATCACCGCTACATCAGTAACCTTTTGATGAGATACAATTGTACTTATAACTGGATACTCTAATTCAGCTTCATGATAATCTATAAAAAGATCAACCTGTTCTTTGTCAATGATTTGCATAAAAGCATAATTAGTCCGTTCAGTAAGTGTCCCATTCGCTTTTCCAGGCCAGGTACGATTCAAGTTTCTTATATCCATATAAGCTAACATTTGTTTACTAGGATAATTTACATAAACTTCTGGATCAGGCCATGAATCGAGAGGATTTGTCCAGCGATCTCCCATCCTAAATTTTTTAACTCCCCACTCAGTAGGGATATGATAAAATCTTGGATATGCATCCCCTAGACGTGTTACAGTTGAAGCACTTCGATTCGCACGAATAGCCACAATCAATCTACCCTGTTCAATTTTTGCATTCTCAACAAAAATCTCTGCAGTCAAATTAGAAGCTGGTTCTTCTGGATGAGTACCACCTATAATCATTACCGTGCCTCCAGGCTTACCACTATCAAAAATATAGATATTACAATCATTCGTAGTTCCTTTAAGTGGAGAAAAATAATCACTTAATTTTTTGACTTCAGTAACCCCTGAACTGATCACAACAGGTTCCTTAAAATTACGATGTTCAAGAAAATCCCTACCTGCCAGGATCACAGCCAATCCCATAACACATAATGCTATTATTTTTATTATCCTTAAATATTTTGCTGACATCTCTTTTCTCTCCTTATTTTATATGACATACCCTTAAGATAAATGGCATTAAGATAATACAATATAGAACTGCGTCTTGCGGATTTTTCGTCTTTATAATACTTCGTATTAGAACAAATCCAATGAATGCACTAATCAAATGATAGACTATCATTATAACCGTGTTTATTAAAAGCATAACTTCTTCCTCCTTCGCAATTATATTAATTACCCTCCAATAAGAAAGCTTAACTGATTGCTAAAGATAATAAATAGAGAACAAATAAGCAAAATACAGGCCATTGGAATAAGGCAAGTTCGTAAAAAATCTTTAAAATAATGTCCTTTATATTTCAATTCAAGTACTGTTGCTCTTCCTACTACAGCAGTAGGAGGAAGAATATCTCCAATAGGCCACATTACTGCCATCGCTGAAAGTGCGATAATAGGATTTAATCCTTTCATATTAAAAAGTAATATCAGTGGTACTCCCAACAATGGAGCAGCTGCATATTGTAAGAGACCCTCAGATAAAGGCAGAATAAGAAAAAGAGTACCAAATAACACCCAAAGTGGCAAGGTAACAACTCCCAGTGAGATCAAACCTCGTGCTCCAGTAAGAGCCATAATCTGGATTAAGATACCCACAACAGTCATAATTCCTACCAGTGGAATTAAAGAATGTATAGTATCACTTGCAATTTGCATAATAGATAGTTTTTTAGGACTTAAGAAAATCGTAACAATTGCCGAAATAACGAAGATCAAAGGTAATCCCAAGATCGGCATCTGAAATGGCCACAACCTACCTGCTATAATTAAAACAAACAATACGCCAAAAGGTATTCCTACTCTATACCAATTCATCTTTTCTGGTGGTGTAGGTAATTCTTTCAATGCTTTTTCTAAGTCTATTGCAGTCCCTTTTGACCCTAAGATAAACATTGAAAGTAGAGCCCCAGTAACTGTTAACACCAACAATGGCAACATAAAACCCACATATGGCATATTTGAACCAGCAGCAGTCATCATTGCCCAAAGATTGATTGGAGGAGCTGCAGCACTCATAGAAGCACATAGAAAAATTATTGCAGCCGCTCTATCCTTAGAAATCCCCATATAAGTTAATACAGTTCCCACAAGTGTTCCAACAGTTAAAACAGTTGCTGCTCCCGCTCCAGTTAATGCACCTGGAATTAAAAGAACTAGGGTAAGTAATAAAAGACAGATTATTCTATGACCGTGGAATGTTGTAATAATATTACGAACCATAAAGGTTACTCCACCTGACTCCTTTACAAGATTCATAAAAAATGTAGCCGTAATAAAGATCAAACATACATCATAATAAGTAAAAGCGCCCTCTACTATATGCCGAATAGGTAATCCGCCCCCATGAGCTAGAGCACCTGCAATTGCAGCCGCAAACATCGATAATTCCGTAGTTAGCTTTAACCACTTAGCCACTGCAAAAGCTATAGCTATCACAACTAAAACTAGACCCGCATGAAAAAACATTTATGCCTTCCTCCTTCGAATATATTACAAAACTAACGATAAACCATTTTCAAAACTGAGAAAAAACTTGTGATTATTAGCACAAATTAGCTCAGATTCTATTCCAGATTAAATAATTTTTTCAATACATCAGCAATTTCCAATGGTTGTTCAAACACTATCATTGGAATATTTTTTTCTTCAGATAATTTTGTAAAATAGCCATCTTCATCACTAGCAGCTTTTATAATAAGAACATCAGCTATTGGCATAACAGTTTCAATCGATAAAGCATCCATACTATCAACTCGCCGAGACATTCCTTCAATATGGGCACCAACAATTAACATACCTTGCTTTCTTGCCTCTTGAATAAGTCCGTTTATCCGAGCTACTTCTGCATTCATATCAGTTCCTGCAGCTCCCATACCTTTCGTACTGGTTCCTGTGGTTATAATTAAAGTCTTATACCCTTCTCCTTCTTCAGCTTTAGAAATTAGATCTTCTTTCGTCAGTAAATCATTCTGAGTACAGAGCAGATTTATACGACCACCCATAACTTTAAACATTAAAGCAGCTGGACTTTGTCCACAGGTTGTTGCTACAAGGGGTAATTTAGCTTCTGGCAATAAAGTTTCTGATGCAAAACAAAACTGAGTTAGACTTGAAACCAAAACAATAACTAACAGCAATTTCCAACAAGTATTACCTACTTTTTTCATATTAACATCTCCTTTTTTTGATATTTTATAAATTTTAAAAGTTTATTCTGCATTTAATATAGATATTCTACTGTTTATTGCTATCTCCTATTAATTCTCTTAATTCTCTGGCTTTTTTTAAAACTCAATAAAGATAAAAAAAGACAGGTTACCCTGTCTATTCAATGATTTAATAATATCTTAAATTCGTTTCACATAATATTTATGAATAGGACGCCCAATTTTACCATAACTCATTTCAACTCCCACATAATCCTCTTTCAATAAATAATCTAAATATCTATGTACAGTCTGATAAGCCAATCCTGTTTTCTCTGATATTGTATTGATAGTCTCTGATGTAGTATATTTTTTGAAATAATCTAAAATTATTTGTAATGTAACGAAAGTCATACCATGTGGCAAATTAAAATTTTCTGCTTCTAACAATTTCTCCTCTGTTTTTTTAACTTGAGATAATCTAAGATGCAGTTTAACTCTATAAATAAGATCTGCTATTCGAATAGGCTTGACTGCAAAGTCTGTTGCTCCTACATCTATAAATTTATTTGCCAATTCTATTGATTCATCAACCGTAAGTACAAGAATAGGAATATTCAAATATAACTCACGAATTTTCTTTACTAATGTTAAACCATTCATATTCGGCATATGATAATCGACGATAATAAGATCAAACTTAGATTCACTTAATATTTGCAAAGCTCGAAAACCATCATTCGCTGTTGTTATATTAAAATTTGCCACTTTACCTATAGCTCGCAATGTAAAGAGTATATTCTGTTCATCATCAACGGCTAAAATTCTACTCATTATTTCAATCCACCTCCGGTATAGATATCCTGGCTTCTGTTCCTAATCCTACTTTACTTTCAATTTGAATCTGACCATAATGATCTTCTATAACCTGTTTAACAAAATTTAATCCTAATCCTGTGTTATTTAAACTAGTAGAATATCCGTTCTCCCATATTTTGTTAATATTTTCTTTAGAAATTCCTACTCCGTTATCCTTTACTGATATTTTTATTTTATCAACATCTTTCCATGCCTTTATCACAATCTGTCCGTTTTCTGGGTTTGTTGCTCTTAGTGCATTTTCAATCAAATTAATTATAGCTCTTGATAAACGAACCTTATTAGTATAAATCTTTAAATCTGGTATAATATTAAACTTTACTCTATAATTAAATTCCTCAAGAGATAGTTGCATTTTTACGAAATCAAATAACTCACCTATATTGATCTCATGCATTTTATTCTCATAAAGAATTTCAGAAATCATCAATGACATCTGTTCAGCAGAACTAATAATTCGATCAGTATATTCAGTAATTTCTTCATCCTTTATTTTTAATTGAATCACTTCACTTAATCCTTGAATTGTTACAAGTGGTGTTTTTAAATCATGAACAAGATGTTTAACCTCTTTAAAATATCGAGATTTCACAGCATTTACCTCAAACCGTCTTAACCTATCCTCTTTTTTTTGACTCTCTTCAATTAATAGTAACTTATTGTAATATTCAATAACTACTTTTGATAAAATCAAGGCATTAATAATAATCGTTATTGAAAAAAATAAGCCAACAAAATTCATTATATAATTTGCTCCAATAAACTCTGCAACCTGCTTAATTGTAATAGTAAGTTCCCCTCTACCAAATCCATATTTCGAAAGAAAAGGAAGGATATCTAACCAATCTAAACCAAAGAGAAAAAGAGTAATAATTATTGCCTTAATTAAAATAGGCTGAATTCGTACAGTCACCCTATGAAGTATATAAATGACTAAAACAGTAAGATAAGATGGCCCCCCGATAACAAAAGAAATATTATAAATTAAACTAATGCATTTGTAAGCAACTGGTATAATAATTAAGGAACTCAAAAACCCTAACTGATGTATTTTAAAAATCGAATAAAAGCCTTCTCCCATAATAAAAGCTCCTATATATATAGGAACATGACGAATTGAATTAACTAAGACTAATTTAGCTGAAGCAATCAGCAATAATCCACTATCTTGTTGAGAAATGCTATCATTTAAAGTACTCAGCAAACCAATATGTTGAATTTGAATAAATTTTGGAAAAATTAAACTAAATATAAAAATACCAAATCCAATCCAGATCTTTTGCACTGGGCTTTTTTTTTCAATGAAATGAAAGATAAATTAAATTGCATGACAAATCACTCCGATCTTTTTGACCTTCTTATAAATTATATTTCGCTAAAATACGATTGTTTTCCTTTAATTTTTATAAAAAACATACTATATTACGAAATGAATAAAATCGTTTCGTAATATAGTATGTTTTTTATAAATAATTCCTCAATAGTTCTACTTTTATTTTTACTTTAATATAATTATAGGAAACGATCAAATCGATTGGTGTGATATCAATGAAAGAAAAAATATTAAAATGGACAAAAAAACTTTGCTTAATTCTAGTTTTAACAATTTTCTTTCTTCCAATCTTAGCAATCCCAACTCCCAAATACCAGGAGTGGATTTATTATCCTTTACCCTCTCATACATTAAAAACGCTATCAGGAGAAAAGATCAATATTCCTTCACGATTTCCCAATCAGAATTATTTGATTCTCTTTTTCGCAGAAAAATCTCCCACATCTCTTCTTCAATTGATGGAGATATCAAAGATATCAGATAAGTCTCCTGATCAACTTGCTATCCTTCTCATACATCTAGGAAAAATCAATGAAGAGTTACCAATATCACTAAATTCAAATATCCATCTCCTTTATGATCCAAATGCAGATTTCACAAGAAAAATGAATATCTACACAGTCCCCACCTTACTACTATTGACCAAAGAACATTTGGAAGTTATTCGTTCCCAAGAATTAGTTTCGTCAGATCAACTTCTTAAGTATTTTACATTAGAAAGGAGTAGGATTGAATGAGCAAAATGAATCGTCTCTTTGGTACCTTTTTTATTTTTGCAGGGCTTTACCTTCTTCTAGAAAGACTCCGCCTAATTGATGGAGACATCTTTTTACTTCTTTTAGGTTCCACTTTTTTAGCAATCTATTTCGCTACAAATAGACCTTTGGGACTTTTAATTCCCGGTTCCATTATAACCTGGCTTGGCTTATATGCTTTATTAATGGAAAACAATTATTGGCCAATTATAGAAAAATACGAGGGAGGTCTCTTATTTTTGGCCTTAGGTCTTGCTTTTTGCACGATTTTTTTCCATACATATTTCTCTAAGCAAAAAAATTATGGATACAGGTTCTGGCCTCTCATGCCTGGATTTGGTCTTATTATTTTTGCCTTTATCGTAGAAGTTGAATTTAGCTTTATTCCATATAATTACCTCTTTTATATTGAGACCTACTGGCCTGTTTTAATTATCATCGTGGGAATTATCTTTTTAGCCTCTTCTTATAAGAAAAGACGCGAATCAAAATAAATAACCCTATCTGAAAGATGATTGCTCCTACTAAATCAGCGAAAATATCACACCAATCTGGTGTACGAAATGGAACAAAGTATTGATGGGCTTCATCACTTAATGCAAAAAGAAAAGTCAAGACGAAGCTAAAAATAATACTCATCCTCATATTTAAATGATGTAAAAAGAAGACCATAAAAAGAAAAGCTAACCCACCGAAAGCAAGCCCATGCAAAATATAATCAGGCGTTGTCACATGAATCTCTGAACCAGGAATGGAAGATAGGTAAAATATCAGACCCATATAACCCAATAAAATCAAAGCTGATAAATATTCACTCAATTTTCTCCAATTCATAATTTTCCCTACTTTCTTGATAGATTAAGACCATCTAATGACCTGTCCACTAGATGGTCTTTTTATTTTATGATTAAACTTTCTCAAATAAAGACTGATATAGCTTTGGGTTTACTTTTTTTAAAGCTACTGGTCTACCAGCCTGATTCATAAAGCAATGTTTTGTCAAGCCTTCTGCTAATAACTCTCCATCACGAAAAACTCGGTAACCAAAAGTCCATTTAACCTTACCTACCTCAAGAATTTCTGTCTCCAAAGTCAATAAATCATCATATTTGGCTGAAACTTTATATTTACACTGAGTCTCAATCACAGGAGAAAACATCCCTTGTTCCTCCATCGAACGATACTCTAATTCTAATTCGCGAAACAACTCGGTTCTACCCATCTCAAACCAAACATAATAATTCGCATGATGTACAATTCCCATTGCATCTGTTTCTGCATATCGAACACGAAATTGAATTTGTCCTTTCATAGTGCAACACTCCTTCTAGGTTTCCTTTAATATAATTTACGGAAGACAAAAGTTCTAACCAAGACTAAAAGCTGGCTAAATGCCAGCTTAAAATTTAGTTAATCATTTTTATTCTCATCTTCATCTTCTAAGACATCCTCCCAATCTTCAACATCTACGATTTCTGTGTCTTGAAACTCATCAATATCATCTGATTCTTTCTCTCTATGATCGTATGAGTCCATATAATCTGCTTCATCTGATCTTCTAAATATTTTAACTATAACCCAGAGTACACCTAATACTATTATTAGAGGTAATCCAAAAAGCATGAGAGGAATAAATAGTGACATTAATACTCCCACACCACCAAGAATACTACCGATAATCCCAAAGACCAATCCAATAATTCCACCTATGAGTCCAAATATTAAACCAATTAAGCTACCAAGACATCCCATATATTTTACCTCCTATCTTATCCAGGGTTTACCTGTGCCAAACTTTGTTTGAATTACAGCTCCAAGACCTACCCAACCAGCGATCATTTTTACAAAACCACCCATTGGTATTAGAGCAACCACACCTATAACAACTGCTCCAATAATTCCTTTTACATAATGAGTAACATCCCATTGCATCTGTTCTGCTAAACGTTCACCTATAAGAAAGTAAATTGCAACAATTCCAAATGTATTAGCCGCCCATAAAATCACTCCCAGTATTATAGCTACAGGAATTCCCAATATCGTTATTCCAAAAAGAATCATAACTAAGACAGCCACAATTGTCCCTAATAATCCTTTTACACCCATTCGTAGTGGATCAGCCAAAACTACTTTATTAATATTTTCTAAATTCACAAAGAAGAAATGAATTACAATAAGAGTGATTAAAATTGAGAAAAAGATTGAGCTCCATCTCATCGAAGGCCACCACATAAAATTGAATCCTCTAAAGCGAAACGGCATTTTAAATATGTTCCCTAACATCAGACTTGGTCCAACATCGATAACCTCACCATAAACTGAACTATTCTCACTCTGCTTTATGGTTCCCATTACATTAACTAGATCTCCTCTAACTTTCGCCCCATCATGTAATGTAACTTTTCCAAAAAGCGTTACTAATTCCTCATCAACTTCACCTTTTAACTCTATATCACCAAAGATTGTAACCGCAGACCCATCTACATCTCCATCAATCTGCTGATCTCCAAAAATCGTAACCGAATTCCCATGAACTTGTTGGTCTTCGAAAATATGCAAATCGCTTCCAATCCGTACCCAATTCTCACCATTTGCAAACGCAGATAACGAGAAAAGAGTTACAAAGATTAGACAAAGCCAGAGTAATTGTTTCTTCTGCCTCATTAATTTTCACTCCAATCTTTAAAATAAATATTCCCATTACTTGTTCGAACAGTTAAATCGATACCGCCACCATTAAACTTACCCTCCATATATTTCGCTTCATTTGTACCAATAAAAGTGATTGGGAAATCAAATTGAATTTTACCATTTGAAGTTTTCGCAAATAAATCATACCCTAAAATCGGATCAATCCAAAGTTCCATAGAACTATTAGAAGATTTAAATTTATAATCTCCTGCTCTATCCATTTTTCCTTTAAAAGTTATGCGGCCATTGGATGTCGCCAAATCTGCATTTGAAACCAAAAACTCTGTATCCACTCTGATAGAACCATTTGAAGTTTCAGCATTGATCTCACCCAAAACATTTTCGATAACAATTCTTCCATTTGATGTGTGTAAATTTAAATTACCCTCGATTTTATTCACAGAAATTGAGCCATTACTACTCTTTGCGATAAGATTACCTTGATATTCATCAACCTTTATGCTTCCATTACTAGTAGTCAAAATAAGCTTATTTTGCAAACCATTAACCTTAATACTACCATTATTAGTATCAATAACCACTTGAGTCTCTCTAGGAAGAATTATCTTAAAATCTACTCCCATTGAACCAATTTTAGAAGGACGTGGTATAGGGCGTTTTGTCTTTATAATCAACTCTGAAGATTTTTCGATAAAATCAATCTTTACCTCTTCAGCTACTTCTTTTAAACGTTCTTCCGAATCTCCTTTCAAAACTTTAACTGCCTGTATTTTTATTTCTTCAGTATCGCTAGGTTCTATCAAAACACTTCCTTGAAAATTAACCAAAGTTAAAAAATCAAAGGCTGCAAAGTTTTCTTCAATATATTCTTTATACTCGTATCTTCCATTTGAAAGGAAATTAACCTCCACACATCCTCCTAATAGGATGATCATGCTAATCATCACTGAAAATAATAATACTTTATTCTTCAATTTGATAATCCTCCTTTTTCTCTTTCTTCTCAAAACCAAAACGATTAATAACGACACTTCCTAATCCCATACACGCTGTTATAAAGAAGAATACCCAACCTAAAACAGGAATCAATGTAATGATAGCCATCGATGCAATACCAATCAATACCTTCGACATCTCTGTACTAAATTTAAGATTTAAAGAAGTTATCACTTTTACGCCAATAATTCTCGCTACACCCAACTGTCCATAAAGAGTACTCAAAAATATTAGTGGGATTAACAACAAAGCCAAAGGAATTCCTATAATAGTGATCACCAACAGAATCATAAGCGGTGGAACTAAAAGATATGACACCAGTCCCACTAGAAAATAATATCCAGGTCGTTTCTGAATGATATCTCCCAATCTATTTACCTGCCCTGCAAAAAATAACATTAATAATGCTCCTAATGCCAACCATCCGATTAGTCCAGTAAGCCCGCCCCACATATAGAAATACCAGGGTACACGAGGAGAAATAAAGACATTATCTCTTAAATGGCGAATGTTGATATTCATATTTCCAAAACTAATTTCAGAGGAATCTGATGATTCATCACCAATCATTTCCACAACAGATCCCTGAATCTTTGAATCTTCATCTTGAAATACCCTTCCAGCAAGAGCAGTTACCTTTCCATTAACTTCACCAGTATTTCGAATATATACATTTCCAGCAGTGTTACGAACATCTCCATTTACCTTGCCATAGATTGTTATATTACCAGCAAGAGCAGTAACATTCCCATTTACAGTACCATAGATGGTAATATTACCTGCCAGCGCATCTACATCACCATCAATTACTTTATCTTCTGTAACAGTAATATTACCTACCATCTGAAAAATACCACCATCTGCCTGCACCATACCAGTAAACATAATCATAAGTAACATAGCGAATACGAAATAATATCCAGACGAGTGAAGCCATCTTAATTTTTTAAATTTACCAATCATACCAAATCCCCCCTTTTTTTATTCCAAGAAATCAAACTCCAGAGACAAAGTAACAACAACATCATCAAAGCCATGATAAATCCTATTAGATTCCATGGTACAATTTGAATTATAGTTTTTGATGTTAATTTCAAAATATAAAACAGATAAGTTCCCACTGCCGCAAAACGTCCACCAATCTGGAAAATTACTTGATAAAAAACTATATTGCGATAGCTAATCGTTTCTACTTTTACAAATGGAATCAACTTAGTTAAAAAGAAAATAGCATTCAATCCAGCTATGACAATTAATAGACCGATACCTATGGACAGCTGAATCTGATTAAATTCTTTTTTAGTCTTTTCTGCTACGGTTTCTTCTGCTAAAATTTCTGACATCACCATTTCTTTCAACATCATTGGAGGTTCTTCCATTTCAAAATTATCAAACAAGTTATCTAATTTTAAGAAAACATTATATTCTTCGGCACAGGACGGGCATTGCTGAACATGTTTTTCAAGTTTCTTTTTTTCCAACTCATTTAGTTCTCCATCCACTTCTCTTTGTATCATATCTAAATACTCACTACATCTGTTCATTTGCCCTTTCCCTCCTTATAATCCAGATTCTTCTTATAAAAATCTTTTAAATGATTCCTACCTCGATAAATCCAGGTCTTAACCGTTCCTGGAGGCACTTCCATAACTTCACCGATCTCCTCATATGTATAGTGATGAAAATGTCTGAGGATTAACGGGACTCGATACTTCTCTGGTAATTGACCTATTGCTTTAATAAGTTCTTGCTTATTTTCTTTTATCACAATTTGTTCTCCAGGCTCTTTTCCTTTATCCTCAATCTGTCGGTTAAATTCTCCACCCTCTCCGTCGTCCATAACCAGAGGCACTGTATGTAATTTCTTTTTCCTAAATTGGTTTAAACATAGATTGGAAGCAATCCGATGAATCCATGGTGAAAAAGGACGACTCTGATCGTAGAGTTCCAATTTCTTAAAAGCTCGAAGAAATGTCTCTTGAGCTAGATCCAGCGCATCCTCTCTATTTCCTAACATCCGATAAGCCAGGTTATAGATTGAACGCTGATATTTGTCAATAATCTGCCCATATAGCTGTTTTTCTCCAGCCATTATTCTTTTTACAACTTCTACCTCTGGCAATCTCATAGAATTCACCTGTCTTTCCTGCCTTCTACTTACTAATACATCAAGAGAACAAAAAAGTTTCACATTTCAAAAAAGTTTTTTAAAGTTTTTTTAAACAAAAACCCCATTCTATTTTCAGAATGGGGTAAATTGCTCACAAATGAGATTTTTCATTAATTTACGCCTTTATCTCTCCCTCAATTTGTGATATCAAATGATCCAACAATTCAGCCATAGGCTGACTTTTCATACCAACCAGCTGAAAATGTGGTTGGTTTACTGGAAGTAATAATTTTTTTCCTTTTGCAAGACCAATCCATTCTGCCATAGAAGGTGTAACTTCACCCATCATAGCATTTGGCATCATTATTCCTAATGGTCCCACAATCAAATCTGCATCATTAATATTTATTCGAATGGCGTTTTCGCCTGTTGCTCCCCTATGAGCACCACTTTGGATCATTCTACTTGTCGCCATTGCGTTTGTTCCTAGTGCTACAATTTCGACCTGGTTCATTAATTTCTTACTTATTCGTGTGACGATCTCACTTCCAAGACCACCACCCATTCCGTCAACAACTACAACCCTAAGCTTTGTTTTAAGTTTTCCGTTCATTTCCATCCCTCCAACTATAAAGTTCGCTTTTAAGATTCCAAATTCCTCTTATCTATTGTTAAAGGGGGAAATTTTTTCTGCATGACGAATCAATCGTGCTAAATAAATCTGCATCAGCAATACAACTCCGACAGTGATATAAAAATTAAATATTCCAGAAAGTACGAAAAAGTCATATAAGCCGTGAAGAAGGCTGGCCCAAACAAGGCCATAAAAAATATAGAATTTACTCTTTTCTGGATGACATCTAGCCATTCCAAAATTAAAACCAACTATCCCTGAAAATCCGGCATGAGCCAGACTAGTCACAAATGCGCGAATTGCTCCTACTTTATAACCATAAGCCATCGTATAAATCAAATTCTCCACTGCTGCAAATCCTAAACCTGCTGTCACCACGTAAACAATTCCATCCATAACTTCATTAAATTCTTTATTTCGATAAACAGACAAATATGCAGCCAAAAATTTAAATACTTCTTCAGTTATGCCTATAATAAAAATAGTTACAAATAATAATCCCAATAAGTTATCTGGTCTCTTTGCTGCACCGGCAAAGGGAGTTGTGATAATACTTACTGGAATAACTGTCAAAGCTCCAACTACAAAAGATCGAAAGACCAATCCCCATGGCTCCGGGTCAAGATAATCCTGACGATAAAAGTACCATACCCAAAAAATCCCAGGTACAATTGAGACCAGAAATAATCCAATCAAAGTCATCTTCATACCTCCCATCCTTCTATTTACAATATGCCCTTTCTTCTTTATGCTCATGCTGAGGTTTATTATTTTCGAAAGGGTATATACTAAAAAAACTGTTGATTTTTACTCAACAGTTTTTTTATCTTAGTCTAATATTGGCTACTTTCTACTTTTAATTCTTGCTCTGATATTTTTGCAAGCATTCTTCTCGATTTCTCCTGATCTGCTTCTTTTTTAATCTCAGGAAGTAGCTCACTTTTTAATTGGGTAAATGTAAAAGGGCCAATTTTAGTATTATCACTCGCTAAATTTATCGCTAAATCTGTTGATGAATATGTTAAAATGATTTCTTCAATATTTTCAACTGCATTTTTATATAATTGAAAAGCATCAATAACACTATGCTTTTCAATTCTCTCTGCCACATCAACCAATTTTCTTGCATCTTTATAAAGTTTTTTCGCCTCTTGCTCTTCAGAAGGATTTAAACAACTTACTAAAATGAATAACATTAAAAAGATAATCAATAATGTCAGTACTCGCTTCATCATACTCCCCCACAATCTTTTTTTGAATGATAGACATCACGAATAATTCGTCAGACGTCAAACAATTTGTTTTTTACTTACATATTTTTTGGCTTCTGTTCTATGTTTCGTTATCAAACTAAATTTCCCTTTTTTAAATTAAAATTATTACTTTTTTTAAATTTAAAACTTGAATAAACTATTTAGAGGAAAACTAATATTTTCTCCGAAATATGAATCTATGAAGGGAGTTGTGTTAAATGCTAATTAAAGATAAAATTCCTGATTACGCGAAATCAGTCTGCCAAAAACTACATACTGATGGCTTTCAAAGTTATATAGTCGGTGGTGCTCCAAGAGATATTGCTCTTGATCTTATTCCCAAAGATTTCGATATTGCTACCAATGCCACTCCTGATCAAGTAGAAACTTTATTCGAACATACAATTCCTACAGGTAAAAAATATGGCACAATAACTGTTTTATTAAAAGAAAAGATATCTCACACACTAGAAGTAACCTCTTTTCGAAAAGATGCTACATATACCGATGGAAGAAGACCTGATTATGTAACATTTTCAGATAATCTGATTGATGACCTTATGAGAAGAGATTTTACTATCAACGCCATTGCCTATGATCCTATCACTGATACCATCCATGATCCTTTTGATGGATTAAGAGATATTGAAAATAAATTGTTGCAAACAGTAGGTTCAGCCTCTGCAAAAATTAAAGAAGATGCCTTAAGAATGATGCGTGGGATTCGTATTCGAGCTGAAAAAGGTTTTACAATGAATCCTTCGCTCATTGATGCAATCAAAGCAAATGGACATCTAATCAATAATGTTAGCCCTGAGCGTGTTTCAGAAGAATTATGCCGAACAATTCTGTCTTCCAGACCTCGTCAAGGAATCTCTGATTTATTAAAATTAGGATTGCTCAAATTTATACTTCCTGAATTACATCATTGTGAAGGTGAAAAACAACGCGAAGATTATCACCAATACGACGTCTTTGGCCATATTGCTCATGCTCTTTATCATTCAAAAAATGATATAATCGTCCGTCTGACCGTCCTCTTACATGATATTGGCAAACCACCAACCCGAACTATCGATAAAAAAGGAATCATTCACTTCTATGGTCATGAGATAACAGGTGCTAAGATGGCTGAAAAGATACTTAAACGGTTGAAGTTTTCCAATAAGATAACAAAATCAGTTACTCTACTTATTCGTCATCATATGCGAAATGTGGAATCAGATAAATCTCTTAGAAAATTGATGTCAATTTTGATAACCCATGAACAAGCGCTTCGTTTTGCTGAGGTAAGATTCGCAGATAAAATTGCTGGGAAACAAAGTGAAGATGAAGTGTATGCAGCTTACAAAAAACTTGTGGCAAGAATTAATACCATCTGGTCAGAGAAACAACCTCTACAACTTTCGGATTTGTGTGTTACAGGTGAAGATGTTATGGAGGTGCTAGGAGTTGGCCCAGGGCCAGAAATAGGCACCATCTTACATCAACTTCTAGACCAAGTAATCGCGAATCCTAGCTTAAATACTCATCCTACTTTGATGAAATTGATTCCAGAGTTATTTTAGCAGAATTAGCATAATATGATTCGTCCACAAAAAGTAATTTAGTCACACTCGCATACTATATAGTGACGAAACCGCCTATTCATCACTATATATAGTATGCGAGTCTTTGTATGACTACTTTTTGTGGGCTAATCATAATAATATATGGTTAAAATTATATCTTGACAATGTTAGATTAATCATTTATAATCATAATTAAAATTAAATAAATAATCAAAATGACTGAAAGGAAATAGTAACATAAGCACAGGTGCAAGAGAGCAGTGTTCATAGGCTGAAAGACACTGTCACTGATGGCTATGCGAACCTATCCTGGAGTTGACGGTGATAAACTGTTCGGGGCACCTGACCCCTTATCCACAGGTAAGAGTGGTTATCTAATTTATAGATAACAATTAAGGTGGTACCGCGGAAATTAAAGTCTTTCGTCCTTTGTTTAACAAGGATGAAAGACTTTTTTATTTATAATAGGAGGAGGAAAAGTTATGAACCTAAATATCCAGTCTTTTAAGCGTATCGTAATTAAAATCGGGACTAGCAGTCTAACTAATTCATCAGGGGAATTAGACTTACCGCAAATACAAAAACTTGTAGAACAGATGGTATGGTTGCATCAGATTGGAAAAGAAGTTGTACTAGTCAGTTCAGGAGCAATTGCTAATGGACGAATAGCTTTGGGCTGGGAAATTAAGGAACTAACTATTCCCGAAAAACAAGCTGCTGCTTCTGTTGGACAGGTTTTATTAACACAAACTTATAATGAGCTATTAAAAATATATGGATTAAAATCAGCTCAGATTCTAGTCACTAAAGAAGATCTTTTATTTAAAAACAGACTTACCAATGCCTCTAATACAATGGAAGTACTTTTGAAAAACAAAATTATTCCGATTGTTAATGAAAATGATACAGTTGCAGTTGATGAAATTAAGTTTGGAGACAATGACACCTTATCTGCAATGGTTGCCAAATTAGTAAACGCTGATTTATTGATTCTCTTATCTGATATCGATGGATTATATAACTCTGATCCACGGATCAATTCAGACGCTCGGCTTATTCCTGAAGTACAAGAGATTACGCCAAAACTAATGGCTGTCGCTGGAGAAAAAGGAACAGTTTGGGGTTCAGGAGGCATGAGAACTAAACTCCTAGCAGCGAAAATTGCTACAAACTTTGGAATACCAATGATTATAACCAATAGTCGGAAAAAGAATATACTGAATCGAATTTTTCAAGGTGAATCGGTAGGAACATTATTTAGGGAGGTATCGGGAATATGAGTTTAAATAAGATGCAAACTTTGTTAGAAAATATAGGTAAACAAGCTCAAATATCCAGTAAGATTCTTGCAAATGTAGAAACAGATAAAAAAAATCAAGCCTTACTCCATATCGCCAACTCATTAGAGAAAAGAGAAGCAGAGATTTTACAAGCCAATCAGAAAGATTTAGTATCTGGAAAAGAAAAAGGACTTTCTAATGCTTTAATGGATAGGCTACTTTTAACAGAAAAACGGATCAAAGGAATGGCAGATAATCTACGAGATATAGCAAAATTAGAAGATCCAATCGGAGAAGTAGTGGAAAAATGGAGACGCCCAAATGGATTAGAAATCTCTAAAATTCGAGTGCCACTCGGAGTTATCGGGATTATTTATGAATCACGTCCCAATGTAACCATTGATGCTGCTGCCCTATGTCTAAAAGCTGGTAATGCAGTTATTTTAAGAGGTGGATCTGAAGCTTTTCATTCAAATCAAATATTAACCACTATTGCCAGAGAAGCTTTAACAGAAATCGATCTGCCTGCAGATTTGATTAATTTGATCCCCACTACTGATCGATTAGCAGTACAAGTTATGCTTAAATTACGTAAATATATAAACCTTCTAATCCCCCGCGGTGGAGCAGGTTTAATTCAAATGGTAGTTGAGAACTCCTCTATACCGGTAATCGAAACAGGCGTAGGAAACTGTCATATCTATGTAGATGAAACTGCTGATTTGATGATGGCACTTAAAATTATTAAAAATAGTAAAGTTCAGCGTCCTGGAGTCTGTAATGCTATGGAAACATTACTGGTTCATCAAGAGATAGCCGAAGAATTCTTACCCTTATTAGCAGAAACTCTCTGGAAAGCAGGAGTAGAATTACGGTGCTGCATGAAATCATTTAATATTTTAGATAAAATTTATTCTCCAATTAAAAAAATTCTTCCAGCTGAAGAAACAGATTGGGAAACTGAATACCTAGATTTAATTTTAGCTGTCAAGATTGTGATGAATATAGATGAAACACTTAATCATATCGCTCAATATGGAACAAGTCATTCAGAAGCAATTATTACCCAGGATTTTCAGCGTTCAAGAGAATTTCAAAAACATGTAGATGCCGCTGTAGTCTATGTAAATGCATCAACAAGGTTTACCGATGGGAGTCAATTTGGTATGGGTGGAGAGATAGGAATTAGTACTCAAAAACTTCACGCTCGGGGGCCAATGGGATTAAAAGAGTTAACTTCTACAAAATATCTCATTTTTGGTGAGGGTCAAATTCGAAAATAATGGAGGGTAAATTTTATGGGAATAAATTTGAAGCAAAAAAATATTGCAATAATCGGTTCAGGTCAAATGGGCGAAGTACTAATCCAAGTACTAGTAGAGTTAAATCTTCCCACTGGACAGATCACCTGCTGTGATTTGAATCAAGATCGGTTGGAAGTACTTGCTGATAAATATAAGGTTAACACTTCTCTTGAAAATTATCTTGCAGCAGAAAAAGCTGATGTTGTTATTTTAGCAGTAAAACCTCAAGTGATGGATGATGTATGTAAAGAAATCAGAACTGTCTTAAGAGATGATCAAATTTTGATATCAATAGCCGCTGGGATTACCATCAACTTTCTCAAAGAACGAATTAATAATCGACCTAGTATTATCCGAATAATGCCAAACACACCATGCTTGGTTAAAGCAGGTATCTCAGCAATAAGCATTTCAGAGGACTGTCAAAATTCAAACGATGCAACCATGCTCGTTGAGGAAATTTTTAGTAAGCTAGGTAAGGTTATTTTTGTAAAAGAAGAACAACTAGATGCAATAACTGGTTTAAGTGGAAGTGGCCCAGCTTATATCTATCTAATTATCGAAGCATTATCGGATGCTGGAGTTCGGGTTGGCTTACCACGAAGAATCGCCACAGAATTAGCTATCCAAACAGTATTTGGATCAG
The DNA here is from genome assembly GCA_030627905.1 of Halanaerobiales bacterium. GTDB lineage: Bacteria > Bacillota > Halanaerobiia > DY22613 > DY22613 > JAGMES01. Next base: position 2,710 of record DAOVRZ010000085.1, on the reverse strand, counting down.
CTAAGATGGCTAGTGAAACGAACCTGCACCCTGCTGTGCTTAAAGAAATGGTAACATCTCCGGGAGGAACCAGTATTACTGGTTTACATGTTCTAGAACGAGCAGGAGTACGTGGAATTATTATGGATACAGTAGTGGAAGCAACTAAGCGTTCAAAAGAATTAGGAAATTAAAACAAGGACTTCAGGAAATCCTGAAGTCCTTGTAAAATAAACTTGTTTATTAATTAATAAACTGGTGTACAATAATCCACATATTTCGGATTATTGCCTGCAGTTAGTCCAAAGAAAAGTTCTTTGATCTTAGAACAAATTTTACCCGGCTTTCCATCGCCAATAATTCGCTTATCAATCTCTATAATTGGAGTTACCTCCATTGCTGTTCCACTAAAGAATGCTTCTTGAGCTGTGTAAAGTTCTGTTCTAGCAATACTTCTCTCAACCACTTCCATACCCAATTCTTCTTTAGCAAGTCTCATAACAACATCTCTGGTAATACCTTCTAAAATATTATCAGATGGAGGTGGTGTTACTAATTTTCCATTCTTGATGATGAAAATGTTTTCACCTGGTCCCTCACAAACATTCCCCTCATCCGTCAACAAAATTGCTTCATCATAACCATTTTGAAGTGCTTCCAAAGAAGCTAAAGCTGAATTTAGATAACCCCCAAGAGGTTTTGTTCTTGCCGGAATCATATTGTCAGAGATTCGTCTCCATGAAGATACTGTTGCCCTAAAAGCCTCTTTACCAGCATAGTTCCCCATTGGTTGGCAATACATCAATAATCGATCATCATCATTGTATAATGTAGGATACAAGTTATCAGAACCTTTATAAGCAATCGGTCTGATATACGTAGTAGTTTTGAAATTATTCTTTTTTAATAACTCAATCGTCCAGGCACATAAATCTTCTACTGTATAAGGAAGGTTTATATTTAAAATCTTACATGATTCCAATAACCTTTGGTAATGTTCTTTCATTCTAAAAACATATAGCTGGCCCTCTTCTTCATTCCAATAAGCCCTTATTCCTTCAAAACACCCTAAGCCGTAATTAAAAGCCTTACATCTTATGCTAATACTAACTTCTTCTTCTTTAACAATGCTACCCTGATAAAATACGTATGAATCTTTGATAATAACTCCTCCTCTCTACTTCCTTCTCTCTACTTCCTTCTCCTTATATTTGATAAATTATTATCATTTTAAAGTATTATAGCATAAGATGTGTTGGCTGTAAATCATATATAAAAAGTAGTAATTTTCAGATTATTTTATCAAACAAATAACATCTAATACCTCTCAAAAACGGCGAATCTTTTTAAAATAATAAAAAGGCCCAGAATAATCTGGGTCTACCGTTTAAGTAATATTTAAAATCTTTACTCCTCAGAATCCTCATCTACCTTCTCAGCCTGTAGTGCTTCCTGTGCCAATATCTCTTCTTGTGCTCCTTCAAATCTAGCCAAATCTACATTCCTATCATTCATTTGACCATTTAATTGTTGAATACTCACTTCACGACCTTTTAACTGCCTTTCTAAAACTTTTATCTTACCCTTTAAAGCACGAATCTGAATTTTTGACTTAATCTGAACTATAAGTCCCAAAATTCCAATCATTAATGCTCCCAGAGCCACTCCACCCAAAACGATAACCGCTAAGGAGGTGTTAAATTGCCAAGTAAAGAATTTTAAATCAACTGGAATATTATTCTGGACCGCAAAAACACCAACTAATAAAGCAAAAATCAATGCCAGTACAACTGTCCATTGCATAAAAATTCCCCCTTAAGTTAACTGCCTTAAACATATAAATGTAATTTGTAATATGTTATTGATTCGACAAAATTAAATTAGAATCCTTCCTCAAACCCATTCTCTATTCTTATTAGTTCCTTTTTTATCCTCTGATTATGTCTACAAAAATGTAAATATGCGACAATTATAAACATTATAGCTCTTAAACAAACAAATTAATTAGTTTTTAGAGAATTAACTACATTTTTTTTTATAAAATACTTGAAAAAGATATCGTGTTTGTTATATAATAAACTTGGTGTTAAAAAGATAAATTAACATATTTTTAATGCCACATACATATATAAAGGAGAGGGTAGATATGAAAAAAGTAATACCATTTTATGAGTTGTGTGGGCCAGTTTCTCCAATCACAGATCCTTGGGAATAATATCAAGGAAAAAAGACCAGGTACATTATAATATGTATCTGGTCTTTTTTTCTAAAATTTTTTCATTCCTTGTTAAATATTAATCTATTCCCATGGATCATCTAGAGATGGATTTATCGGTCCACACAAAATTACTGTATTATCCCCTCCTAATAGATTTGTTGGGACATCTACATCTAACAACCAAACCACTTTTTTCATCTTACCCTCTCCTTTAACAATCATTCCAATCAAGTTCAATCCGTTTCCAACCTTCATGCAAACTTTCCAGATTAAACTCACCCACTTCAGCTGTATTTCGCCAATAACCATCTCCTAAATCATAGGAGATCAGAAGATTGAAATTTTTCTTTTCAGCAATAAAAAACTTTATCGCTGTTAGATCCGTCTGTTCTTCAAAATCACAAACTAACTCTAAACTACCTTGATTAAAAGGATCAAAAATGACAACTCCATCATCCAACATCCCATCAAAATATCCCTGACACCCATCTGTCATCTCTGATGGTAATATTT